>JAODNF010000493.1 GCA_025464915.1 Frankiales bacterium
GTCCGAGGACCGTGTCGAGCTGCGCTACACGCTGCCGATGGGCGAGATCATCTTCGACTTCTTCGACAACCTGAAGTCCCGCACCCGCGGCTACGCCTCGCTCGACTACGAGCCGGCGGGGGAGCTCGCCTCCGACCTGGTGAAGGTCGACATCCTGCTGCAGGGCGAGCCGGTCGACGCGTTCAGCGCGATCGTGCACAAGGACAAGGCGTACACCTACGGCAACATGATGGCGACGAAGCTGCGCGAGCTCATCCCGCGCCAGCAGTTCGAGGTGCCGATCCAGGCCGCCATCGGCGCGAAGGTCATCGCGCGCGAGAACATCCGCGCGATCCGCAAGGACGTGCTCGCCAAGTGCTACGGCGGCGACATCACCCGCAAGCGCAAGCTCCTCGAGAAGCAGAAGGAGGGCAAGAAGCGCATGAAGATGGTCGGTCGCGTGGAGGTCCCCCAGGAGGCCTTCATCGCGGCGCTCTCGACGAACGAGCCCGAGAAGGCCAAGTAGCAGCAGCCTCTAGGGCGTTGCGCGATCGCTCGACATGACCGTCCCCCGCAGGACGGCCAGGACCCAGGGCACGGCGAGCACCACGACCAGCGACAGCGCGAGCAGCCACGGGGCGGGGTGCAGCGCTCCCGCACCGAGGCAGGCGACGGCGGCGAGCAGGCAGTCGCGCACCTCGACCCGTGCCGGCGACTCTCGGAGCAGCAGGCACACCGCGCTGGTCAGGAGCAGTACGGCGGTCCCGCCGGCCAGTACGAGGGCCGCACCGGCTCCGGCGCGACCGTCGTCGGCGTGCTCGACGAGGGCCACCATCGACGCTCCTCCGGCAGCGACGCCACCGGTCAGCGGCAGGTGCACGAACATCCACCCGACCGACGGCCCGGGGCGGGGGCGCGGAGGGGTCTGGGCGACGAGGTCGAAGTAGCTCCACCAGGCCCCGAAGCCGACGGTCAGCGCGAGCAGGGCCGTGGTGATCTGGCGCGGGTGCAGGTCCTCGGCGGACAGCCCGTTGACGACCCCGACGAACACCTCGCCGAGCACGATGATGACGAACAGACCGAACCGCTCCGACAGCGCATCGGTGACCACGATCGGGGTCCGCCGGGAGGAGCCGGTCAGGGTCACCGTGATGCTCGCCATCGCCAGGTAGGCGAGGACCAGCCCGCCCCAGGTCACGACTCGCCAGCTCGGGCTGAAGGCACTGCTGGCAGCGAGCAGCGCCGCGCCCACGGTCGTCCCCGTGATGTAGGTCCGGGTGATCGGCTTCCAGTGCGGCTCGTCGCCGCGGGCCACCCACCACCAGAGCACGGCGAGCAGCGCGAACAGCGCGGCGGCGGACAGCGCGAAGGCAGGTCCACCGCCCTCCGGCGCGCGCGCGACCTGCGTCGCCATCACCGTGAGCACCAGCATCTGCGCGAAGACCCGCGCCCGGCTGCCGACATCGTCGCGGCCGTGCAGGTCGTGCATGAGGGTGCCGTTCATCCAGGCCAGCCACACGACGCCGAACAGCGCCGCGAAGTCGCCGACGCCCTCCCACGTCAGGTGCTGGGCGAGGTGGTGCGCAGCCTGGCCCACGAGGACCACGACGACCAGGTCGTAGAACAGCTCCAGCGGGCCGACGATCCGGTCCGGGTCGACGGCCCCGTGCGGGCGCGGGCCCATCCACATCCGCGCGCGCCGCTCCCGCAGGTCGATCATGACCCGGAAGCCTGACACGTGCCGCGCCGGTACGGCCGGCTAGTGGCTGACGGTCCTCGCCAGGATGCCGAGGGTCGCCTTGAGCGCCGACTCGGGGATGACGGGGAAGATGCCCTTGTCGCGGTAGCGCTCGTCGATCTGGGACCAGTCGTAGTAGGTCGTGACGAGCGTCCCCGACTCGTGCGGCTCCAGTCCGTACCCGTAGAGGTGCCGGATGGGCGGCTGGATCTGGCCGGAGATCGTCCACTCGATCTCGGTGTCCTCGAGGTACTTCGTGATGATGACCGTCACGTCGTACTTGCCCATCGGGTAGTCGCCGAGGGACTCGCGGTCCATGTGCACGACGAAGGTGTCGCCGACGGCGGAGACCGGTGACCCGGTGGCGGACTGGAGCATCCCGGAGCTGTCGATCGCGACGTGGCCGGCGGGGTCACGCAGCACCGCGAACACCGCGGCCGGCGTCGCCTCGACGACCCGGCTGACCTCGAACCGCGCTTCCGTCATGCGGCGCAGCCTGTCACGCTCGTGGCGTGACCGCTGTGACGGGTGAGCGCGGACCGGTCGTGCGGCGCGCCTGGCGGCTGGCTCCGGCGGTCATCAGCTGGGGCCGTCCCGGGTGGCTCCTGCTGGCCGGCATGTTCCTGGTCGTGGGGCTGGTCCTCGTCCCCGTGTCGAAATGGGCCGATCGAGCACGAACCGGACACGCTCTGACAGCATGACCGGGTGGACTGGACAGATCTCGACGCCTTCCAAGCCCTGCCGCGCCTGACGGGACTCGCCCTCAGCCCCGACGGCAGCCGGCTCGTCACGGCTGTCGCCGAGCTCGACCCGAAGAGGCAGAAGTGGGTCACGGCCCTGTGGGAGATCGACCCCAGCGGGCAGAGCGAGGCGGTCCGGCTCACGCGCAGCGCGAAGGGCGAGGGGGGCCCGGTGTTCACGGACGGCGGCGACGTGCTGTTCACGTCGACCCGGCCGGACCTCGAGGACGAGGCGGACGCGAAGCCCGCGCTGTGGCTGCTGCCGCCGCGCGGGGAGGCGCGCCCCGTCGGGACCCGCCCGGGCGGCGTAGGGGGAGCGCGCACCCGCGGCGCGCACGTCGTCGTCAGCAGCGACACCATGCCCAGCGCCGTCACGGCCGAGGACGACGAGCGGATCCGCAAGGAGCGCAAGGACCGGAAGGTCAGCGCGATCCTGCACAGCGGTTACCCGATCCGGTTCTGGGACCACGATCTCGGGCCGGACCAGCCGCGACTGCTGCTGGGGGAGATCGGTGACGACATCACCTGGCAGGACCTGACCCCTGAGCCGGGTCGTGCGCTCGACAACGCGACCTACGACGTCAGCGAGGACGGCGGCACCGTCGTCACGAGCTGGAGCGTCGCCGAGCCGCGGGGCAGCATCCGCTCCACGGTCCGCGTCCTCGACGTGGCCTCGGGCGCGTCTCGGGTCCTCGCCGACGGCGTCGACCACGAGCACGGGTCGGTCGTGCTCAGCCCCGACGGCACGAGGGTCGCCGTGGTGCGGCACGACCGGAGCACCGCCGAGCGCCCCCCGAACTCCTACCTGGTCGTGATGGCCGTCGCGGCTGGGTCCGAGCAGGTCATCTCGCACTGGGACCGCTGGCCCACCTCGATCCGGTGGGCACCCGAGGGGGATGCCCTTCTCGTGACCGCGGACGACCAGGGCGCTGCGCCGGTCTTCCGGGTGTCCCTCGACGGCGGCAAGGTCACCCGGCTCTCGACGGACAACGGGGCCTACACCGACGTGCAGGTCAGCGCCGACGGGGCGTACGTGTACGCCCTGCGCAGTGCCGTCGACAGCCCTCCGCAACCGGTCCGGCTGAGCGCGCACATCCCGGCCGCGCCGCAGCTGCTCCGCTCGCCGGCCGCCGGCCTCGAGATGCCGGGCAAGCTCGTCGAGGTCACCGCCAAGGCCGACGACGGTCGCCGGCTGCGGGCCGCGCTGGTGCTGCCCGAGGGCAAGGGCCGGCACCCGCTGGTGCTCTGGGTGCACGGCGGACCGCTGGCGTCGTGGAACAGCTGGTCGTGGCGGTGGAACCCCTGGCTGCTGGCCGCCCAGGGGTACGCCGTCCTGCTGCCCGACCCGGCGCTCTCCACCGGCTACGGGCTCGGGCACATCCGCGCGAGCTGGGGGGACTGGGGTGGCGCGACGTACACCGACGTCCTGCGCGTCACCGACGCCGCCCTGACGCGTGCCGACGTGGACCGCTCGAGGACGGCCATGATGGGCGGCTCCTTCGGCGGCTACCTGGCGAACTGGATCGCCGGTCACACCGACCGCTTCAGGGCGATCGTCACGCACGCCTCGCTGTGGGGGCTCGAGCGCTTCGGCGGCACCACCGACGGCGCGTACTACTGGCAGCGCGAGATGACGCCGCAGATGATCCGGCAGAACGACCCGAGCCAGTTCGCCGACCTCGTCAGGACGCCGATGCTCGTCATCCACGGTGACAAGGACTACCGGGTGCCGATCGGGGAGGCGCTGGCGCTGTGGTGGGACCTGTGCAGCCGCGCGGAGGACCCCGCCGCGATGCCGCACCGGTTCCTCTACTTCCCGGACGAGAACCACTGGGTGCTCACGCCTGGCCACGCCGTGCTGTGGTACGCGACTGTCCTGTCGTTCTTGCACCAACATGTCCGGGAAGGTGAGGAAAGCCTACCTTCGCCCCTTGGGTGACGTTTGAGTCACGCTGAGGTGGCACACGACACAGAGCCCGGTAGTGGGGCGCCATAGCCCATCTGGGCTAGTGTCAGCGCACTCCCCGAACGACCTGTCCCCCACTGATCGGTGCCCAGAACTTGTTTCGACACCCCTCACGCGGGCTCTTCGCG
>JAODNF010000442.1 GCA_025464915.1 Frankiales bacterium
GGCGATCGTCGTCGGGTCGACCCGTGAGGGCAGCGAGCAGTAGTGGCCCTGGTAGCCCTGGAACGGCTGGTCGTTGCCCGGGTCGCCCTGGATGGCCGGCTGGAGCGCGGCCTGGTTGACCGCGAGGCGGATGTCGCTGACGACCCTGGGCTTGGTGATGTTGTCGATGCTGATGATGCGCGCGGCGCCGATGTGGGCGTCCGAACCGAACTCATCGGTCTCGAGCAGGTACTTGTGACCCTTCGAGACGAACGGCGTCGCGTTCTGCGGCGTGCTGACCGTGCCCCAGCTCAGCCGGCTGATGACCGTGACCTTGGGGGCCGCCACGCGCTTCTGGATCTGACTGACGTCGAGGACCGTCAGCCCGTGGAAGTCGCTGTCGTTGTATCCCGCCTCGGCCAGGTAGAGGGTGTTGCCGACGTAGCTGAGCGAGACGCCGTGCGACAGGAAGTCGTAGGACAGCCAGAGCAGCGACGGGACCTTCGGGTTCGTCAGGTCGACGGCGGCGATGGTGTGGGCGTAGAGCGAGGCGACCCAGAACGTCTTGCCGTCGGGCGAGAACCCGCCCTCGTGGCCGAGAACGCCGACCGGGCTGGACGACTGCAGCACCGGCTTGCGGCAGTCCTGGGTCACGTCGTAGACGTCGACGAACCCGGGCTCGGTCGCGGGCGTCGCCATGTCGGCGACCAGCAGCCCGCGCTTCTGGTTGAGCCGGAGCGACTCGTGCGGCGACTGCATCGCCGGCGTGACGAGCGTGTCGGTGTGGACCGGCTTCGCCGGGTTGCTCATGTCCATGACGTAGACGCCGGGACCCTCGGTCTTCTCGTCCGGGATCGAGGTCGGGTAGAGCAGCGTCGAGTCCCAGTACGCGCACTCGTGGCCGGCCTTGTCGACGTACCGCTCGACCCGGTAGCCGCCGGAGGCGCCGTAGTGGCTGATCTCCTGCAGGTTGCAGACGTACCCCTTGGCGAAGCGCCCGCTCGCCACGTCGGACGTCGGAGCCCGGCCCTGGGTCTTCTCGGGCAGCGAGCCCGCCCCGCAGCTGGCCCGGGGCGTCGTCGGCGGCCCGCCGGCCGCGTGCGCGTTGCCGCTGGTCACCGTGCTGACGGCGAGCGCGGCGATGAGGAGAAGGCGCGGAGACATGCGCATGGGAGACGTCCTCTGCTGGGGGTTCAGGAGTTGCCCCAGGGTTTCGCCACCGTCGCTGGAGTTCCTGCCGGCTGGAGGGGCCTTGTCCGTCCGCCTGGCCGACTGCCTACCCACGTAGGCAGTTGGCCAGGGGCGGCAGGGAGCTGCGGCCGCCGTGGGGAGCCTGACGCACCGGCAACGGCAAGAGTGGGCCGTACGAGGTGGGCACCCGCTTCGGGCCGCCTTCCCGACGAGCCGACTGCTGCAGGTGTGTCAGCGGACGTAGTGCTCGAGCGGGAAGCTGGCCAGGTAGAGCGCCAGGTAGGCGCCGGCAGCCGTTGCGGTCAGGCGGACGGCGAGGGAGCGCGCGGGTGCCAGCGACAGCCCTCGGGCGAGCTGCCGGCGGCGGCGCTCGACGGTCGTGAGGACCCAGACGACGGTCCAGAGGGCGATCCAGACCGCGAACCCGAGGTGCACGTCGTCGAACTCCCCGGCGAGCAGCTCGTCGTAGTCGGACTCGAGGAAGGCGCCCTGAGGGCCGACCCGGATGCGTTCGGGGACGAGGTCCGGCTTGGCGGTGTAGACGACGTACCAGCCCTCGCGGTCCTCGACCGGTCCGCCCGTGGAGAAGCCCCGGAGCAGCACGGTCCTGCCCCCGCCGTAGGTCGCCTCGATCTTGTCGGTGCTGTAGCTGACCGAGCCCCGGGAGGTGTGGCGCCGCACGTGCTCGCGGATCTGCGAGGCGTCGTAGGTCCGGCCGTGGTCGCGGGCGGACACGGCGGCAGCGTGGTCGCGCGAGTCGATGGCACTGATCGGGATGGCGAAGACGGCGATGCCGAACGCGAGGAAGCCGAAGACCGTCTGGAACAAGCCGAAGACACGAGGTCGTCGCTGCGTCACGCGGGCAGGTCCGCGTCGACCATCCGGCCCACGAGCTCCTCGAAGGGGACGGTGGGCGTCCAGCCGAGGACGTTGCGGGCCTTGCCGGCATTGCCGACGAGGACCGGCGGGTCGCCGGGGCGGACGAGGGCCGGGTCGACGGTGATGCGGTCGAGGCCGTCGGTGATACCGACGCGGGCGAAGGCGGCGAGGGCGAAGTCGCGCACCGAGTGCGCCTCGCCAGTGGCGATGACGAAGTCGTCGGCCTGCGGGGCGCGCGCGGCGCGGACCATGGCGTCGACGTAGTCGGGGGCCCAGCCCCAGTCACGGCGGGCATCGAGGTTGCCGAGGACCAGCTGCTCCTCGAGCCCCTGCGCGATGCGGGCGACGGTCTGCGTGATCTTGCGGGTCACGAACGTCGGGGGCCGCCTGGGCGACTCGTGGTTGAAGAGCACCAGCGAGGAGGCGAAGACCCCGACGGAGCGGTAGAGGCCGCAGAGTTGGTGGGCGTAGGCCTTGGCCGCGCCGTAGGGAGACGTCGGGGCGAGGGGCGTCGCCTCGTCCTGCACCCCGGAGGCGGCACCGAAGATCTCGGCCGACGAGGCCTGCACGAACCGCACCGACCTGTCGCGCCGCGACTGCAGCAGCCGCGCCTCGTCGAGCAGCCGCGCCGCCCCCAGGGCCGTGATGTCGGCGGTGAGGACCGGCTGCTCCCAGGAGAAGGCGACGCTGCTGATGCCGGCGAGGTTGTAGATCTCGTCGGGGTCCGAGGCCGCGATCGCGGCGGCGAGCGACGGGCTGTCCTGCAGGTCGCCCACCTGGATGGCCACGTGGGGGCAGCGCTCCAGCAGCGCCGTGACCTGGGGGTCGCCCTCGTGCACGAGACCGTGCACCGCGTACCCGTCCGCGAGCAGGCGCTCGGCGAGGTATCCGCCGTCCTGCCCGGTGATCCCGGTGATGAGCGCCTTCACCCGGGGTCCCTGCGGGGAGTGGTCATGGCCGGGCGGCCGCCAGGTCGGCGTCGACCATCATGTGCACGAGCTGCTCGAACGAGACCGTCGGCTGCCAGTCGAGGACCGACCGCGCCTTGGCGGAGTCGCCGATCAGCAGGTCGACCTCGGCCGGGCGCAGGAAGCGCTTGTCGAGCTCGACGTGCCTGCCCCAATCGTCGATGCCGACGCGGGCGAACGCGACGTCGAGCAGCTCACGGATGGAGTGCGTCCGCCCCGTCGAGACGACGTAGTCGTCAGCGACCGGCTGCTGCAGCATCCGGTGCATCGCGTCGACGTAGTCGCCCGCGAAGCCCCAGTCCCGGCGGGCGTCCAGGTTGCCCATCGACACCGTCTCCTGCAGGCCCAGGGCGATCCGGGCGACCGCCATCGACACCTTGCGCGTCACGAACTCCGGACCGCGGCGCGGGGACTCGTGGTTGAACAGGATCCCGCTGGAGGCGTGCATCCCGTAGGACTCGCGGTAGTTGATCGTCATGTAGTGCCCGAAGACCTTCGCGACGCCGTACGGCGACCGCGGCCACAGCAGCGTCTGCTCGGACTGCGGCACCTGCTGCACCTTGCCGAACATCTCCGACGACGACGCCTGGTAGAAGCGCACCGCGTCCGGCGTGGGTCCGCAGAACAGGCGGGTCGCCTCGAGGATGTTCAGAACGCCCTTGGCGGTCACCTCGGTCGTGACGTGCGCGTTCTCCCACGAGTACGCGACGAAGCTGATCGCGCCGAGGTTGTAGACCTCCGTCGGCTCCGACGTCTCCAGGGCGCGCATCAGCGACGACAGGTCCGTCAGGTCACCGGTCAGCAGCTGCACCCCCGGCACCTGCTGGCGCACCAGGTCGTACTTCGGGTTGTTCTGCCCGCGGACCAGCCCGAAGACCTCGTACCCCTTCGAGAGCAGCAGCTCGGCGAGGTAGAGCCCGTCCTGACCGGTGATGCCCGTGACCAGAGCACGCGTCACGCGAAGTCCCCCTGCTGCTCGACGACCTGCTGGTGGAGCTCCTTGACCCGCTGCGCCTGGTCGACGGGCACGACGAGCGTGGCCCTGTCCGTGTGCACCACGATGAGGCCCTCCACCCCCACCAGCGCGACGAGGTGGTCGGGGTCGCTCGAGGCGACGACGTTCTCGTGGGCGTCGACGAGGACGGTCCGGGCGGAGAGCGCGTTGCCGTCGGCCCCGCGGCCCAGGGCGTCGCCGTACTGGGGCCACGACCCGACGTCGAGCCAGCGGGCGGCCAGCGGGATCGCCGCGACCGTGAAGTCAGGCGACGTGGACGCCGGCTCCATGACCCCGTAGTCCACGGACACCTTCGGGATCTGCTGCCAGGCTTCGTCACCTCCCTGCTCCACCAGCGCGAGGGTCTGCGGGGCGAAGGCGGCGATCGCCCTGAGGAAGGTCGCCGCCTGCCACACGAACATGCCGGAGTTCCA
>JAODNF010000016.1 GCA_025464915.1 Frankiales bacterium
CACCGGCGAGATCCGCGAGTAGTAGTCGATGACCTGGCCCTTGGTGAACCCGCTGGGGTACAGCACCTTCTCGAGGTTCGTCAGCTTCAGCGTCCTGCCCTCGACGTCGACGAGCACCTCACTGCTGCTCACGGGTCACCTCCATCGGGGAGACGTCCTCGCGCAGGCCCTTGTACGAGGGGTGGCGCAGCCGGTCGTCCTTCGTCCACTCGGTGTACTCCACCTCGGCGACCAGCCGCGGCTCCACCCACACCGCGTCCTTCGCGTACTGCCGGGGGACCTCGCCCTCGAAGGGCGAGGTCTCCCGCCGCAGCACTGCCAGCCTGGTCTGCAGGTCGCGCAGCGTCGCGTCGCTGAAGCCGGTGCCGACGTGACCGGCGTAGACGAGCCCCGCCGGCGCGTGCACCCCCAGCAGCAGCGACCCGATGCGCCCGGCGCGCCCGCCCTCGCCCGGCTTCCAGCCGGCGACGACGACCGACGCGCGCTTCACGTGCTTGAGCTTCAGCCAGCAGTCGGTGCGCCTTCCGGGCAGGTACGTCGAGTCGCACCGCTTCGCGACCACCCCCTCGAGCCCCTGGGCGCGGGTGGCCTCCAGCAGGGCGGTGCCGTGCCCGCGGAAGACCTCGGGGACCTGCCAGCTCTCGCCTCCCAGCTCGAGGGACTCGAGCACGGCGCGGCGCTCCGTCCAGGGCTCGTCGAGCAGCGAGCGGCCCTCCACGTGGAGCGCGTCGAACAGCACGAGCTGCACCGGCGTCGACCGCAGCAGGGCGGCCGACGGCTTGGCGACGTGCATCCGGGCCTGGAGCGTCCCGAAGTCCGACCGGCCGGTCGGGGTCATCGCGACGATCTCGCCGTCGAGCAGCGCCTGCCTCGAGCCCAGCTGCAGCCCGAGCCCCCGCAGCTCGGGGTAGGAGGCAGTCACGTCGTTGCCGTTCCGGCTGCGGACCGACACCCGGCCACCGTCGACGCGGACGACGGCCCGCACTCCGTCCCACTTCACCTCGAAGGCCCAGCGGTCCTCGTCGTGCGGCATCGTGCCCGCGGTGGCGAGCATGGGGCCGAGGTCCTGAGGTAGCGGGCTCCAGCCCTCGGGAGGTCCGTCCATGCGGTGCACCATCCAGCTCTCGCCCCTGGTCCTGAAGAAGACGTACCGACCCTGCACCCGTCGACCGGAGAGCACCACCTTCACCTCGCGGTCGGTCCACTTCTCCAGCACGTAGGTCCCGGCGTCCCAGACCGTCACAGCTCCGCCGCCGTACTGGCCTTTCGGGATGGTGCCCGCGAAGGCCGCGTAGGCCAGCGGGTGGTCCTCGGTCTGCTTCGCGAGGTGGTTCTCACGCGGGTCCAGCGGGAGCCCCTTCGGGACGGCCCAGCTCACCAGGACCCCGTCCCGCTCCAGCCGGACGTCCCAGTGCAGCGCCGTGGCGTGGTGCTCCTGGACGACGAAGGTCTCCCCGCGGCCCTGCTGGTCGGCACCGGTGTGGTCCCCCGTGCCGGGGCTGTCCCGGTCCGGCACCGGCTCGGGCGTGCGGCGCGCCTCTCGCTTGGCGCGGTATCGGTCCAGGGGCACGACGACATCCTGCTCCGCCTGACACGAGGTGAACCGATGAGTTCCGGCGGGGCCGGTCGTCGGACAGGGTGCGGGCACAAGGGTGGCAGCGGAACCGGTCCGGTCTGCCCTACCTTGACGGTCAACGGTCGGGGCGGGTGTGTGGACCCGCCCCGACCGCTCCGCCTAGCGTTGACGATCAACCGCGAGGGTAGGAGCCGGGCATGAGGTCCATCTGGAAGGGCGCGATCAGCTTCGGGCTCGTGACGATCCCCGTGAAGCTCTACAGCGCGACGGAGCAGAAGGACGTGTCCTTCCACCAGGTCCGCCGATCCGACGGCAGCCGCATCAAGTACAAGCGGGTCGCGGCCGCCGACGGCGAGGAGGTCGCGTACGGCGACATCGCCAAGGGCTACGAGCTGCCGAGCGGTGAGACGGTCGTCCTGACCGATGACGACTTCAAGGACCTGCCGCTGACGACCAGCAAGGCGATCGACGTCCTGACCTTCGTGCCCCTCGAGGAGGTCGACCCGATCTACTTCGAGAAGAGCTACTACCTCGAGCCGGAGAAGACCGGCGCCAAGCCCTACGTCCTGCTGCGCAAGGCGCTCGAGGACTCCGGCAAGGTCGCCATCGTCAAGGTGGCGCTGCGCAGCCGGGAGTCCCTGGCCACTCTCCGGGTCCGCGACGGCGTCTTCGTGCTCGAGACGATGCTCTGGCCGGACGAGGTCCGCACGCCCGACTTCGGCTTCCTCGACGAGGACATCGAGGTCCGGCCGCAGGAGCTCGCCATGGCGGGGTCCCTCATCGAGACCCTGGCGGGTGACTTCGACCCGAACCAGTACTCCGACTCCTACCGGGAGGCGCTGCAGCAGGTCATCGACGCCAAGGTCGAGGGCCGCGAGGTCGTGCAGCCCGAGGAGGCGCAGCCGAGCACGGGGACCGTGGTCGATCTGATGGCGGCGCTGCGCGCCAGCGTCGAGGCGGCGAAGAAGGGTGCGCCGACCGAGGCCAAGGCGGCCAAGGGTCCGGCGAAGAAGGCGGCCGCCAAGGCTCCCAAGAAGGCTCCGGCCAAGAAGCCCGCCGCCAAGAAGGCGCCCGCACGCAAGTCGGCGTGAACCGGGACAAGACAGGCTTTCATCCCTTGGTGGTTAGGCCGAACGGATGCACGGGCGGCCCGTGTGCGCCTAGCGTTCGGCCCTCTTGGGGACAGGGTGGAGCGGACGATGGTCACAGGGACGCAGACTGCGTCGTACAACCCTGACCTGGAGACGGTCCTGTGAGCGTGATGGACAACGGCGAGCTCATCGCCGCTCTGCGCGCGGTCCCGGGCGTCAGCGACGCGGATGTCACGCCCGACGCCGACGGCGGCTTGGGAACGCTGCGTCTCGACCTCGAGGAGGGCGTCGACGAGGCGGCCGTCGCGAGCTCGGTCGGGCGGCTGCTTCGCGAGCAGTTCGGCCTCGGCGTCGACGCCGACCGCGTCCAGGTCGTCGAGGACGCGATCGTGGACCACGAGCCGCTTCCCACGGTCCCCGAGCAGCGCTCGGGGGCCCGGCCGTCGATCGCCCGCATGCACCTGGTCAGCTCAGGCCTCGACGTGACCGCCAGCGTGACGCTGTCGTCCGGCGACGCGCATGCCACGGGAGAGGCGCGCGGCGCGGCCTCGCAGACCGGCGTCCACCGGGCCGTCGCGACCGCCACCCTGCGGGCCGTCGAGCAGCTCGTCGAGGGCCAGGTCCGCTTCGAGCTCGACCACCTCGAGGTCACTCCCCTGGGCACCGAGCGCACCGTCGTCGTGGCGCTCACCCTGCTGACCGGTCGCGGGGCCGAGCGCCTGACAGGCGCCGCCGGCGTCCGCGAGGACGTCCGGCAGGCCGTCATCCGCGCCACCCTCGACGCCCTCAACCGTCGCCTGGAGATCCTGCTCACCGAGGTGTGAGAGCGTCCCTCGCGTGACGGTGCTCCTGCAGGGCGGTGGTGAGTTCTCACCGGGCTGCCGGGCGATGGACCAGCGGCTGCTGCAGCTGGTTGACGGGCCCGTGGTGGTCACGTCGCTGGCGTCCGAGCCCGGCCGGCAGTACGGCCTCGCGACGGGGCACGGCGTGTCCCACCTGCGGGCGTGCGGCGCGGTCGACGTCGTCGGGGCCCCGGACGTCCGCGAGGACAGCGCCAGCGCACTGCGAGCCCTGAAGCAGGCCCGGCTCGTGGTGCTCCCGGGCGGATCGCCCTCCCGGCTGCTGACCTCGTTGCGCACGTCGCCGGTGGGCGACCTGATCGCCGACCTCGTCGCCGACGGGGGAGCGGTCCTCGGCGCGAGCGCCGGCGCCATGGTGCTCGGCGCCTGGACGGTGCTCCCGGACCGCCGCGGCTCCAAGGGTGCGCTGGGGCTGGAGCGCGGGCTGGGCCTGGTGCCGGGCGTGTCCGTCGTCCCCCACTGGAGCGGTGGGTCGAGCCGCGCCGACTGGCTGCGCGCTCTCGCGACGGTGCCTGAGCCGGTACGGGTGCTCGGGCTGCCGGAGGAGTCAGGGGTGCTCTTCACGGCGGGTACGACCGAAGCACTGGGCCAGTCCCCGACCCATCTCGTCGGCGAGGACCGGGACGTGCCGGTGGGGACCTCGCTCGACTGAAGCGGGCGATTTCGGGGGGACGAGGGCATCAGGACGGCCCGATTCGTGCCGAAGGACCCCCTGCACCGGCTTCCGACGCGCTGCACGCTCACGCGTGCGGTGAGCGCGCCAGCGGCCGTTCGGTGCGAAACTCGCGGCGACAGCCGTACGGCTGTGCGTGCAGGTGTCGGCAGGGAGGAACGAGCAGGGTGACCGAGACCCCAGCGGGGGCGGGCGGCGGGCAGATGTCCGACCGCATGCAGGCCCTCCTGTCAGCCGCTGCCGAGGAGACCGTGCGCGAGCAGCGCGCCGTGTCCACCGTCCTCGCCGAGCTGCGCGCCCAGGTGGCCGTGCTCACCGAGGGGGTGCGCGCCGGTGCGTCGGACGCGAGCGTCGAGCGCCTCGGTGGCGTCGTCAGCACCGTGGTCGCCGACCTGCGCACCGCCACGTCGCTGCTGGGCCAGCGCATCGAGGCGCTGTCCAAGCGCATCGACGCCGTCGCCGCGGACACCGCCGCTCCCACCGAGCAGGCGGCCGTGCGGCTCGCGGCTCTCTCTTCTGACGTCGCCGCGCAGGGTGAGATCGTCGACCGGATGAGCTCGTCGCTCGACCAGCTCGCCGGGTTCCCCGGCGCCCTTGCCGCGTTGCAGAAGGACGTCGCCGGCCTGCACGATCGCCTGCAGCCGCTGGCCGAGGTGCGCTCCAGCATCGGTGACCTGGGGGCCCGCACGTCGCTCGCGCTCGACGCGCTGAAGCCGCAGCTCGACGGCCTGCAGGCCAAGCTCGACGCGATCGGCACGGTCCCGGACACCGAGCGACTGCGGGACTCCGTCGTCGACGCGCTCGGCTCGCGACTCGACAAGCTCACGGAGGCGGCGGAGCGCCCGGTCGTCGGACCGGACGCCCTCAAGGCCCACTTCGGCGACCTGCGCGCGGCGATCGACAGCCAGACCGGTGACCGCTTCGACGAGGTCGCGGCGGCCCTCGGCGCCATCGAGAACCGCCTCGGCCAGGTCGGGGAGCGGGTCGCCGACGTCGGCGACGCCGCCGGTGGGGTGCCGGCCCTGTCGGCCGAGCTCGCCCGGCTGCACACCCGCATCGACGAGCTGCAAGCGCTCCGGGAGCAGGTCGACAAGGTCGGCGCGGGTGTCTCCGCGCTCCAGGACGACAGCACCGGGACCGCCCTCACCCTCGGGCTGGCGTCGCTCCGCGACGACGTCGAGCACCTGAACGAGCGGTTCGTCGAGCTGGCCCCGCCGAGCAGCGAGGAGGTGGCCGGGCTGGTGAGCCAGCGGGTCGCCGACCGGCTCGTCGAGACCCTCGCGCCCCGCATCGCCGACGTCGTGCTCACCCGCGTCTCCGCGGCGCTGGTGACCCAGCTCGGCGAGGCGCTGTCCCCGCGGGTGAAGGCCGACACCGAGGACGTCGTCCGCACTGCCACAGCCGACAGTGAGCGGCGCGTCCTGGCCCACGTCGACGAGGCCGTGCTCGCCCTCGCCGAGGCGCTGCTGCGCCGCAAGCGCGGCGGCCGCACCCCGGAGGCCGCGCTCCAGGAGCTGGACCAGGCGCTCGTCGAGCCCGCCCCCGCCGAGCCCGTGGCGTCCGCTCCGGTGGACAACGACGGCGCTGCGGTCGAGCGGACGTCCGACGACGCTGCCGTCGACCAGAGGTCCGACGACGCTGCGGTCGAGCGGACGTCCGAGGCCGCTGCCGTCGACGAGCCGGCCCCGTCCGCTCCAGTGGACACCGGCGACGCTGCGGTCGAGCAGACGTCCGCCGAGCAGGAGCCGGTAGAGGACGTCCTGGATCGGATCAACAGCACCGATGAGGACGACGACGCCGAGCCCTACGTCGAGCAGCCGCGCCCGGGCATCACCTCGAGCATGGCCCCCGCCGCACCCGCACCCGCACCCGCACCC
>JAODNF010000055.1 GCA_025464915.1 Frankiales bacterium
CCGAGCCCCCCGCTGACGTCGTACCGGAGCCCGTGGGCCCCAAGAAGCGTCGCCGGGCCACCTCCGGGCCGGTCCTGACCCCCGAGGCCTGACCTCCCTGATCCCGTGACCGCCCGATCCCTCCTGAACCGGACATCGGGACAGGAACCGGGCGCTGGCGCGGTCACGAGACCAGGGAAGTGCCAAAGATTGAGGGCCGGGCTGCGCGTCCGGTAGTCTGACGTGGTTCCGCGTGCGCGAGCGCGCCCCGGAGCCCCCACACCATTCAAGGAGCACAACCGTGTACGCCATCGTCAAGACCGGCGGCAAGCAGTACAAGGTCGCCGTCGGTGACACCGTCGAGGTCGAGAAGCTCGACGGCGCTGCCGGCGCCACCATCACGCTGCCCGCGCTCCTCGTGGTCGACGGCGAGACCGTCACCAGCGACGCGAAGGCGCTGGCCGGCGTCACGGTCTCCGCCGAGGTCGTCGCGCAGACCAAGGGTCCGAAGATCCGGATCATGAAGTACAAGAACAAGACCGGTTACAAGAAGCGGATCGGTCACCGCCAGAAGCACACCCAGGTGCGCGTCACCGCAATCACGAAGGGCTGACGACATGGCACACAAGAAGGGCGCATCGTCGTCCCGCAACGGGCGTGACTCCAACGCCCAGTACCTCGGCGTGAAGCGCTTCGGCGGCCAGGTCGTCAAGGCCGGCGAGATCATCGTCCGCCAGCGCGGCACCCACTTCCACCCGGGCGACCTCGTCGGCCGTGGCGGCGATGACACGCTGTTCGCTCTCGCCCCCGGCGCGGTGCTGTTCGGCAAGAAGCGCGGTCGCAAGACCATCAGCATCGTCCCGGTCGAGGCCCAGGCCTCCTAACACCACAAGCAAGACGGAGGGCGGGCCTTTGCGAAGGCCCGCCCTTCGTGCTTTCTCAAAAGGAGCAAGAGCGTGACCACCTTCGTCGACCGCGTCGTGCTGCACGTCGCTGCAGGCGACGGCGGCCACGGCTGCGCCTCCGTGCGGCGGGAGAAGTTCAAGCCGCTCGGCGGTCCTGACGGGGCTGACGGCGGGCACGGCGGCGACGTCGTCCTGGTCGTGGAGCACAACGTCACGACGCTGCTCGACTACCACTTCCACCCGCACCAGAAGGCCACCAGCGGCAAGCCCGGCGCAGGTGACATGCGCACCGGCGCCAGCGGCGACACCGTCGAGCTGCCCGTGCCCAACGGCACCGTGGTGCTGGACACCGACGGCAACGTGCTCGCCGACCTCGTCGGCGAGGGCACCCGCTACATCGTCGCCCGGGGCGGCCGCGGCGGCCTCGGCAACGCCAGCCTGGCGACCACCAAGCGCAAGGCGCCCGGCTTCGCCCTGCTCGGCGAGCCGGGACAGAGCGCGGACGTCGTCCTCGAGCTCAAGAGCGTGGCCGACGCGGCCCTGGTCGGCTTCCCGTCCGCGGGCAAGAGCAGCCTGATCGCGGCGCTGTCCGCGGCCCGCCCGAAGATCGCCGACTACCCCTTCACCACGCTGATCCCCAACCTCGGTGTGGTCCAGGCAGCGGGGACCACGTTCACCATCGCCGACGTACCCGGTCTGATCCCCGGTGCCTCCGAGGGCAAGGGCCTCGGCCTGTCGTTCCTGCGGCACGTCGAGCGCTGCTCGGTGCTCGTGCACGTCCTCGACTGCGCGACCTTCGAGCCCGGCCGCGACCCGCTCACCGACCTGGACGTGATCGAGGCCGAGCTGGAGCAGTACCAGACGTCGCTCTCGGACCGACCCCGGCTCGTGGTGCTCAACAAGGTCGACATCCCTGAAGGTCGGGACCTGGCCGACATCGTCACGCCGGACCTCGAGGCGCGTGGCTACCAGGTCTTCGCCGTCTCGGCGGTCTCGCACGCGGGGCTCAAGGAGCTGCTCTACGCCCTCGCCACCCTGATCAAGCAGGACCGCGCCGCCAAGCCGGTCGAGGAGAGCACGCGCATCGTGCTGCGGCCCACCGCGGTCGACGACCTGGGCTTCACCGTCGACCTGGAGGACGAGGTCTACGTCGTCCGTGGTGCCAAGCCCGAGCGCTGGGTGACGCAGACGGACTTCGGCAACGAGGAGGCGACCGGCTACCTGGCCGATCGCCTGGCGCGCCTCGGTGTCGAGAAGGAGCTAGCCGCTCAGGGTGCGAACCCGGGCGACGCGGTGGCGATCGGGGATGTCGTCTTCGACTGGCAGCCGACCCTCGGCGAGGAGTTCTCCTCCGGCATGCGCGGGCAGGACGCCCGGCTCGAGAACGACGACCGCGTCCGGGCCGGCGAGCGCCGCGTCCTCAAGGACATCCGCAGGGCGGAGCGGCTCGGCATCCCGATCCACATCGAAGAGGACGAGTGACGAGGGCCGCCGTCGCCTCAGCGGCGCGCGTGGTCGTCAAGGTCGGCTCGTCGTCGCTGACGGCCAGCGGCGGCGGACTCGACCGCGCCCGGCTCGACGCTCTTGTCGACGCGCTCGTCGGCCGCGCCGGCCTGGTTCTGGTCAGCTCTGGTGCCATCGCCGCCG
>JAODNF010000059.1 GCA_025464915.1 Frankiales bacterium
ATCGCCGCCAAGGTGGCAGTCGGCTACACCCTGGACGAGATCCCCAACGACATCACCGAGCAGACGCCGGCCAGCTTCGAGCCCACGCTGGACTACGTGGTGGTCAAGGTGCCGCGGTTCGCGTTCGAGAAGTTCCCCCACGCCGACTCGACCCTGACGACCCACATGAAGTCGGTCGGCGAGGCGATGGCGATCGGTCGCAACTTCACCGAGGCGCTCGGCAAGGCGATGCGCTCGCTGGAGCGCAAGGAGTCCGCCTTCACGTGGGCCGGCGACCCGGGCGACAAGGCGACCCTGCTCAAGCAGATCGCGCGCCCGCACGACGGCCGCATCAAGCTCGTGATGGACGCGATCCGGGCCGGCGCGCCGCAGGACGAGATCTTCGAGTCCACCCGCATCGACCCGGGGGTTCATCTCGATCACGACCACCCGGCCGTCGGCGGGGTTGACCGCGAACTGGATGTTGCAGCCGCCGGTGTCGACACCGACCTCGCGGATGACGTCGATCGAGATGTCGCGCAGCTTCTGGTACTCGCGGTCGGTCAGCGTCATCGCCGGGGCGACCGTGATCGAGTCGCCGGTGTGGACCCCGAGCGGGTCGAGGTTCTCGATGGAGCAGATGACGACGACGTTGTCGTTCTTGTCGCGCATGAGCTCGAGCTCGTACTCCTTCCAGCCCAGGATCGACTCCTCGAGGAGCACCTCGGTGGTGGCGCTCGCGTGCAGACCGCCGCCGCCGATGCGCCGCAGCCCGTCCTCGTCGAACGCGATGCCGCCACCGGCGCCCCCCATCGTGAAGGAGGGCCGTACGACCACCGGGTAGCCGAGGTCACGGGCGGCGGCCAGCAGCTCCTCCATGGTGTGGCACACGGCCGACCGGGCGCTCTCGGCACCGATGGTCTCGACGACGTCCTTGAACGCCTGCCGGTCCTCGCCACGGCGGATCGCGTCGACGTCGGCACCGATCAGCTCGACGCCGTACTGCTCGAGGATGCCCGCCTCGTGCAACGCCATGGCGCAGTTCAGCGCCGTCTGGCCGCCGAGGGTCGGCAGCAGCGCGTCGGGGCGCTCCTTCTCGATGACCTTCGTCACGAACTCGGTCGTGATCGGCTCGATGTAGGTGGCGTCCGCGAACTCCGGGTCGGTCATGATCGTCGCCGGGTTGGAGTTGATGAGGGTCACCCGCAGCCCCTCCGCCTTCAGCACCCGGCAGGCCTGGGTGCCCGAGTAGTCGAACTCCGCCGCCTGCCCGATGAGGATCGGCCCGGAGCCGATGACCAGGACGTGCTTGAGGTCCTGCCGCCTAGGCACGGGCGCTCTCCATCAGGTCGCAGAAGCGGTCGAAAAGGTAGGCGGCGTCGTGGGGACCGGCCGCCGCCTCGGGGTGGTACTGCACGGAGAAGGCGCTCAGCACGCCGTCGCGACGGAGCTCGAGGCCCTCGACGACGTCGTCGTTGAGGCAGAGGTGGCTCACTGTCGCCTCGCCGAAGGGCGTCGCGGTCGGCCGGTCGGTCGGGGCGTCCACGGCGAAGCCGTGGTTGTGGGCGGTGACCTCCACCTTGCCGGTCGTGCGGTCCATCACCGGCTGGTTGATGCCGCGGTGGCCGTACTTCAGCTTGTAGGTGCCGAAGCCGAGCGCGCGCCCGAAGAGCTGGTTGCCGAAGCAGATCCCGAAGTACGGCATCCCGTCGGCGAGCAGCGCCTGCAGGACCGTCACGTCGTACGTCGCGGGATCGCCCGGCCCGTTGGAGTAGAAGAGCCCGTCGGCACCGACCGCGCGGATGTCGTCCGCCGATGCCGAGGCAGGAAGCACGTGCACGTCGATGCCCCGCTCGCTCATCATCCGCGGTGTGTTCGCCTTGATGCCGAGGTCGAGGGCCACGACCGAGAACCGCTTCTCCCCGACGGCCGGCACGACGTAGGCCTCGTCGGTGGAGACCTCACCGCAGAGGTCGGCGCCCGCCATCTGCGGACTGGCGAGGACCCGCTCGAGGGCGTCCGGCGGGATGTCGCCGCTGAAGATGCCGACCCGCATCGCCCCGCGGTCGCGCAGGTGCCTGGTGAGGGCCCGCGTGTCGATGCCGCTGATGCCGACCACGCCCTGGTCGCGCAGGGCGCCGTCGAGCGACCCCGTGCTCCGCCAGTTGGAGGCGATCCGTGAGGGCTCGCGCACGACGTAGCCGCTGACCCAGATGCGGCTGCTCTCCAGGTCCTCGAGGTTGACCCCGGTGTTGCCGATCTGCGGGGCCGTCATGACGACGACCTGGCGGTGGTAGGAGGGGTCCGTGAGGGTCTCCTGGTAGCCGGTCATGCCGGTGCTGAAGACCGCTTCGCCGAACGTCTCCCCCACGGCCCCGTAGGCGTCGCCGCGGAAGGTCCGGCCGTCCTCCAGGACGAGCAGGGCGTCGGTCGTCATGCTGAAACCTCTCCAAGAGCCGTGCGGAAGCGTTCGTGGGCCGTGGGGTCGTCGGCCCGGAAGGCGGTGGCGAGCTCGCGGTCGCCGAGCTGCCAGGTGAGGACCAGCATCCCGGTGCTCACGATCTTGCCCGCCAGTGACCGTTCGACCGACACCGCCCTCAGGTCGGAACGAGGCACGAACACCTCGGGCAGCCCGTCGCGCAGGACGTGCACGCCGTCCTCGGCGAGGCAGATCTCGCCGGTCGCCCGGTCGCTGAGCTGGTGGACGGCGATCCGGTCGAGCCAGTCCCCCGCGGCGGTGGTGCCGACGTAGAGCCCCGGCACCCAGTCCATCAGGACCCGGGCGGTGCCGTCGGACACCGCAGGAGCGACGATCCCGGCCTGCCGGCGGAGGCGGGAACGCCAGCCACGCGCCATCAGCAGGTAGCCACCGCCGCAGAAGGCGAGGGTGGCGAGAGTGAGGATCAGCCGGTCCATCAGGCGGGCTTGCCCTCCCTGGCCGTGAGGGAGCCGCGCAGGAAGGTCGCCTTGACGCGGGCCTGCAGCTGGTGGCCCGCGAACGGGGTGTTGCGGCTGCGGGACGCCATCGCGGCAGCGTCCACGACCCAGCCGGCCGCCGGGTCGACGACCACGACGTTGGCCGGCTCGCCGACGGCGAGCGGGCGGCCGTGGCCCTCGAGGCGGCCGATGCGGGCGGGGGTCTCGCTCATCCGGTCAGCGACCTGGCGCCAGGTCAGGCGACCGGTCTCGACCATGGTCGACGCGACGACGGCGAGGGCGGTCTCGAGGCCGGTCATGCCCATGGCCGCGGCGCCCCACTCGGTCTCCTTGTCCTCCAGCGCGTGCGGGGCGTGGTCGGTCGCGACCGCGTCGATCGTCCCGTCGGCCAGGCCCTCGCGGACGGCATCGACGTCGGCCTGGGTGCGCAGCGGCGGGTTGACCTTGAAGGTCGGGTCGTAGCCGCAGCAGGCGTCGTCGGTGAGGAGCAGGTGGTGCGGCGTGACCTCGGCGGTGACGTCCCAGCCCTTGCCCTTGGCCCAGCGGATCAGCTCCACCGAGCCCGCGGTGGACAGGTGGCAGACGTGCAGCCGGCCGCCGACGTGCCCGGTGAGCAGGCAGTCGCGGGCGATGATCGCCTCCTCGGCAACCGCGGGCCAGCCGGTGAGGCCGAGCAGGCTGGAGTTGACGCCCTCGTTCATCTGGGCGCCGTCGGTGAGCCGCGGCTCCTGGGCGTGCTGGGCGATGACGCCGTCGAACGCCTTGACGTACTCCAGCGCGCGCCTCATGAGGGAGGCGTCGCTGACGCACTTGCCGTCGTCCGAGAAGACCCGCACCCGGGCGGCGGAGTCGGCCATCGTGCCGAGCTCGGCCATCTCCTTGCCCTCGAGGCCGACCGTCACGGCGCCGACGGGGAAGACATCGCAGTGGCCGTGCTGCTGGCCGAGTCGCCAGACCTGCTCCACGACGCCGGCGGTGTCGGCGACCGGGGTGGTGTTGGCCATCGCGTGGACGGCGGTGAAGCCGCCTGCGGCGGCGGCCTGGGTGCCGGTGTCGACCGTCTCGGCGTCCTCGCGCCCCGGCTCGCGCAGGTGCGTGTGCAGGTCGACGAGACCCGGGAGCAGCAGGCAGCCGGTGGCGTCCACCTCCTCGTCACCCGACAGCCCGGAGCCGATCTCGGCGATCACCCCGTCCTGCATCAGGACGTCAACGGGGTCGCCCTCGCCGTACAGCGTGACGTTCTTGATCACCGTGCTGGGATGACTGCTCACTGCTCGCTCCCGATCGCGGACTCGCTGCCGCCGAGCAGCAGGTAGAGGACGGCCATCCGGACGCTGACGCCGTTGGCGACCTGGTCCTGGATGGTGGAGCGAAGCCCGTCGGCGACCTCGCTGGCGATCTCCATGCCGCGGACCATCGGCCCGGGGTGCATCACGATCGTGTGGTCCTGCAGCTGACGGACCCGGTCGACGTCGAGGCCGTAGCGGCGGGAGTACTCGCGCGCGCTGGGGAAGTAGGCCGCGCCCATCCGCTCGCGCTGCACCCGCAGCATCATCACGACGTCGCTCTTCGGCAGGACGGCATCCAGGTCGTACGACACCTCCGCCGGCCAGGTGTCCACGCCCGTCGGGAGCAGCGTGGGCGGCGCGACCAGGGTGACCTCGGCGCCGAGGGTCTTGAGCAGCAGCACGTTGGAGCGGGCGACCCGGCTGTGGAGGATGTCGCCGACGATCGTGACCTTCAGCCCCTCGAGCCGGCCCAGCTTCTGGCGCATGGTGAAGGCGTCGAGCAGCGCCTGCGTGGGGTGCTCGTGCGTCCCGTCGCCCGCGTTGACGACCGAGCCGCGCACGATCCGGGCGAGGTTGACCGGCGCGCCCGACCAGCTGTGCCGGATCACGACCGCGTCCGAACCCATCGCCTCGAGGGTGAGGGCGGTGTCCTTCAGGGTCTCGCCCTTAGAGACGCTCGAGCCCTTGGCCGCGAAGTTGATGACGTCGGCGGACAGCCGCTTGGCGGCGAGCTCGAAGCTGGTCTTGGTGCGGGTGGAGTCCTCGAAGAACAGGTTGACGACGGTGCGGCCGCGCAGCGTCGGGAGCTTCTTCACGGTCGCGCGCTCGGTCAGCTCCGCGAGCTCGGCGGCGGTGTCGAGGATGAGGGTGGCGTCCTCGAGGCTGAGGTCCGCAGCGGAGAGCAGGTGCCGGTTCATGACGCCGCCGGTCCGAGGAGCACGGCATCGGCACCGTCGGTCTCACTCAGCTGCACGTGGATCGTCTCCCGCAGTGACGTCGGGATGTTCTTGCCGACGTAGTCCGGGCGGATCGGCAGCTCCCGGTGGCCGCGGTCGACCAGGACGGCGAGCTGCACGGCGCGTGGCCGTCCGAGGTCGGCGAGGGCGTCCAGGGCGGCGCGGACCGTGCGGCCGCTGAAGAGCACGTCGTCGACGAGCACGACGAGCTTGCCGTCGACCCCGTCTGCCGGGACGTCGGTCTCCTCGAGCGCGCGCGGCGACTTCATGCGCAGGTCGTCCCGGTAGAGCGTCACGTCGAGGCTGCCCGTCGGCACCGTCAGGCCCTCGAAGGCCTGTACCCGCTGCGCGAGGCGCCTCGCCAGGTGGGTGCCGCGGGTCGGGATGCCGAGCAGAACCACGTCGGCGCCGCCGCCGGTCTTCTCGAGCAGCTCGTGGGCCATCCGGTCGACCACCCGGGACAGCGCGGGGGCGTCGAGCACGGGCCGCGCAGCGGCAAGGTCTCCGGTAACGGGTCGTCGGGCTCCGCCCGCGAGCGGATCCTGTGCAGACGTCACCTGGCGAACCTCCTTCCCCGCCTCACGGGACGGGCTCGGTGGAGAATCCCGGTCAACCTACCAGCCCGGGACAACGCGGTTCCCGGATGCTTGACCGGATCCGTTCCGTTGCCTATCGTTACTCCCTGTAATCGGCGAGGCGTTGACGCCGGGGGGTGCACGGTCACCCCGCTCCCACCAGGGAGCGTCCCCCGGTCGAGCCAGTGGTGAGACCGACGCCGCGCACCGGAACCCGCCCGGTGTACGTCGAAAGGTCACCCTCGATGAGCGACTACGCGAAGGCTCTCGGCAGCCGGCTCCGCGCCATCCGCACCCAGCAGGGGCTGTCCCTCCACGGCGTGGAGGAGAAGAGCCAGGGCCGCTGGAAGGCGGTCGTGGTGGGTTCCTACGAGCGCGGCGACCGTGCCGTGACCGTGCAGCGGCTGTCCGAGCTCGCCGACTTCTACGGCGTCCCCGTCTCCGAGCTGCTGCCCGAGGGCGGCGCCGTCACCGGTGCAGCGATCGAGCCGGCGCCCCGTCTGGTCATCGACCTCGAGCAGCTGTCCTCGGTCCCGCAGCAGCAGTCCGCTCCGCTGGCGCGCTACGCCGCCACCATCCAGAGCCAGCGCGGTGACTACAACGGCCGGGTGCTCTCCATCCGCCAGGAGGACCTGCGCTCGCTCGCGGTCATCTACGACGCCTCCCCCAGCCAGCTGACCGACCAGCTCATCGGCTGGGGCGTGCTGAACGCCGAGGCGCGCCGCGCCATCGTCGACGCCTGATCCTGCTCGCCGCGAAGGCCCGCACCCCCTCGGG
>JAODNF010000084.1 GCA_025464915.1 Frankiales bacterium
CGGCGGCGACGGCGGTCTCGGCGGGGACGGACTCGCCGGCGCGCAGCCGGGTCGACAAGAACACGTCGAGCTCACGGACCGGCTCGGAGACCCGTGATCCGCCACGGCCGCTGACCTCGAGCGCGAACGCGCCGAGGGAGGCGGCCGTGCTGCGCAGCCAGGCGCCCCCCGGCGGGCCCTCGGCCTCGATGCGGGACGCCAGGTCGGACGCGAGGAGGACGTCGGTGTCGGACTGGCTCGCCGCGGCGACCGCGAGGTCGACCCAGAGGCCGGCGAGCCGGGCCTGACCGGCGTCGCTGACCATCGAGAGCCGGCGCAGCAGCTCCTCGTCGGGGACGCCCTCGCCGAGCGTGACCCGCGCCAGCCGGGCCACGCACATCACAGCGGCCTTCACGGCCTCGCCGCTGTCGGCGCCGGCGAGCAGCACGTTGGCCGTCGCGTCGGCGTCGTCGGCGGAGGGGTCGTCGGGCCGGAGCACCGCGGGCACGCCGGTCAGCAACCGGCTCACCTCGGGCTCGAAGGGCCCGGTCTGCTCCAGCACCCTTCGTACCCCGTCCTGGCCCGCGAGGACGCAGGCCGTGGCAAGGGCGACGCAGAGCCGGGCACCGAGCTCACCGGCGTAGTCCTTGTGGGCGTAGTTGAAGGCCCTCAGCAGCCGGTCGGACGACTCCTCGGCGGCCAGGTCGCCTCGGTAGTGCGCGAGCACCGCGGTGGCGAGGGTCTGCGCGGGAGAGCGGTCTGCGGCGTGCTCGTGGGCGTCGTCGTGGAGGAGCAGGTCGACGTCATCGGCGAGCCAGGGGGTGAGCCGCCCGCGCAGCGCGTCGGTCAGGTCGCCCAACGGGATCTGGAGCTCGGCCGAGAGCCGCTCGCAGTCGACGGGCGCAGCCCAGAACTGCTCCTCGGGCTCGGCGTCCATGAGCGCCAGGAGCACCATCCGCCCGTCGTCCCCGGGCTGCCCGGGAAGGGCCGCGACGAAGGGCGCGGCAGGCAGCTGCCAGGACAGCGACTGGCCCTCGACGAGGACCCGGACGGTGAGGGTCGAGGCCCCGGGGCCGTCGCTGTGCACGTCGACACGGGCCTCGCCCGAGTCCACGAGCTCGCTCGAGGCGCTCGGGAGGAACGTCCAGAGCACCACCGCCGGCTCGAGGGTGTCCGCGGAGTGGGCGTGCAGCACCGCACCTGCGTGACAGGCGTAGACCGGCGGGCGGTGCAGCTCGGGCGTGCTCACCCGTCCATTCTCGCCGATCGGCCGGACGGGCGCGCAGGGCTGTGCGTCAGGAGCGCAGGGCGTACTTCAGGTGATGGCTCAGATCGCCGAGCTGGTCGACGAACATGATCCGGGTCTCGAAGGCCCAACGGCCGCCGACGACGTGGAAGGTGTCGTGGTAGTGCCCCGTGATGATGGGCTGCAGCGGCAGGTCCGGGGTGGCCTGGAACACGGTGTAGTACGACCTCGCAGTCCCCGTCTCGCCGTCGACCCAGACCTGCGCGTTGGTGGTCACGTGCTTGGTCTTGGGCGTCCCGTCCTCGTAGAGGCGGGTCGACATCTCGTACATCTCCCGCACCCGCTCCCGGCCCTCGAAGACCGTCGAGGGGGGACCGTTCTCGACGCCACAGATCCGGCCGTCGGCGAACAGGTCCGCGACGCCGTCCAGGTCGCCCCTGTCGATGCGCTCGGCGTACGCGTAGAGCAGGTTCTCGATCTCGCGAGCTGCGTCCATGCCCGGAGCATAGACGCGAAGTAGAACGTGTTCTACGTTTTCCTCCGTGCTCACGGTGGATTCGGTCGTCGCGTCCGCGCGCAGGCGCGAGGAGCTCGACGACCTGGGTGACCCGGTCTTCGTCGAACCCCTCGGCGCCCTGCTCGACGCGTACGCCGCCGCTGACCTGAGTGAGACGGGGTCGAGGATCCTGCGAGGGAACGTCGTGCAGAGCCTGCGGATGCGGCTGCGGACCGTCGAGTGGCTCCGCCGGCACCCCGAGATCGCCGACGAGGTGATCGCCGCGCCGGTCGTGGTCGTGGGGATGATGCGCAGCGGGACGACGCTGCTGCAGCGGCTGCTCGCCGCGGACGACCGCTTCACCTGCGCCCTCGGCTGGGAGGTGCAGGAGCCCGCGCCACCGCTGACCGGCCCTGACGAGCGGCTCGCCGCCGCGCTGGCGCGTGAGGAGCAGATGCGCACGTGGGCCCCTGACCTGTTCGCGATCCACCCCATGTACGCGCAGGAGGCGGAGGAGGAGATCGTCTTCCTGTCCGACGCCTTCCTGTCGCACGTGCCCGAGGCCTATGCCCACGTCCCGACGTACCGGTCCTGGATCGACGACCAGTCCTTCGCGCCGGCGTACACCTGGCTGAAGCTGGTGCTGCAGCTGCTGCAGTGGCACAAGAAGCAGCGCGGGGAGCGGGTCGGTCGGTGGGTGCTGAAGACGCCCGCGCACCTGGGCTACCTGCCTGAGCTGCTGGCCGCGTTCCCCGACCTGCACCTGGTCCACATGCACCGCGACCCGCGGGACACCATCGCGTCCGGCGCCTCGCTGAACGCCACCCTGCACGCGATGCACATGGCGTCGTTCGGCCCCGGCGTCGTGGGGGCCGAGTGGCTCGAGCGGATGGGCTGGACGAACGACCGAGCCCTGGCGGCGCGGGACCGCCTGCCGGCCACGGACATCGAGTTCTCCGACGCGGTGGCGGACCCGGTCGGCCAGGTGGCCAGGGTCTACGCCGCAGTCGGCCTCGACCTCACGGCGGACGCCGAGGCCGCCATGCGGCACTGGCTGGAGGTCCGGCCGAGGGAGACGGCACGACCGTCGTACTGCCTCGAGGACTACGGGCTCACACCCGCGCAGGTGGACGAGCGGTTCGCCGCGTACAACGAGAGGTTCCGCGCATGAGTCATCCCGTCGCGACGGCCGAGCAGCACGAGCACGAGCTCGCCGCCCTCGAGCTGATCGAGCACCCGACGGTGCAGGCCGCCCGCAAGCAGATCGCCGACCGCTGGCTGGAGCGTGCCGACCCGTCCCCGGCGATGCGCGAGGCCTTCCCGGCAGCTTTCGAGGAGGTGATGTTCTCGGCGGCCATCTGGTCGTCGAACCAGAACCCGCTGCGCCCGAAGGTCACCTGCATCACGCGCCTCGAGCACACCGTCGACGGCAGGCGGGTCCCGGGCTCCCGCTGGGGCATCGACAACCCCGACACCGTCTACCGCGTCATCCCGATCAGCGGCGAGGAGCGGTACGTCATCAGGGGCCGCGTCGGCGCGCAGCGGATGACCGAGAACTACTTCACCCTCTGGGACTCGAACATGCTGTCCCTCGACGTGCTCAACGGCACGACGATGGAGGTCGACTCCGACGGGTCCTTCGAGATCACCGTCGGGCCGGAGGTCGTCTCGAGCAACCACATCACGACGCAGCCAACGGCCAAGGAGCTCTACGTCCGCGACGTGCTCCTGGACTGGGGCAGGGACGACCCGAATGCCTTCACCGTCGAGCGGATCGGCGGGAACGGCGCTGCCTGGACGCTGGACGACCAGGCCCAGCGGACGGCCGACATGATGGCCTACTTCGCCGACTTCACCGGCAAGCTGGCGCACGGCGCCTACAAGCTGCCGCCCAACCGCTTCTCGATGAGCTGGACCGCCGACCACTCGGGCGGCCTGCGCAACCAGGTCTACGTCATGGGCCGTTACGAGCTCGCGGACGACGAGGCGTTCGTCGTCGACGTGAGCGACGGGGGAGCGAAGTACTTCACGGTGCCGCTGGGGAACAAGTGGGGCACGACGCTCGACATCCTCGACAGGACAGGCAGTCTCAACAAGGCGCAGTCCGCCCCCAACGCCGACGGCACGTACACGTACGTCATCAGCGCGACCGATCCGGGCGTGCACAACTGGATCGACACCGGCGGCCTGCCGGAAGGCCTGCTGACGCTGCGGATGGCCGAGTTCCCCGCAGGTGGTGCGACCGAGGACCTGTCGGCCCAGGGCAGGGTCGTGAAGCTCGACGAGCTCCCCGAACTGCCCTCGGTCGACCGCGCGGCGCAGCTGGCCGAGCGGCGCTCCGCGTACCTGCGCCGGCTGCCCGAGGCGGTCTGATGGCGCGCTGGCTCGTCACCGGGTGCTCGACGGGCATCGGGCGCCACATCGTCCACGCAGCCCTCGAGGCGGGGCACCAGGTCGTCGTCACGGCCCGCAAGGTGTCGGCGATCGAGGACCTCCTCGGCCCGAGCTCGATCGCGGTGCCGCTCGACGTCACGGACAAGGAGCAGATCGCGGCTGCGGTCAGGGCGGCGGACGGAGCCTTCGGCGGCATCGACGTCCTGGTGAACAACGCGGGCTACGGCTACATGTCGGCCATCGAGGAGGGCGACGACGCCGAGGTGCGGGCGCTGTTCGACACCAACTACTTCGGCGTCGTCGACACCATCAAGGCCGTGCTCCCGCAGATGCGTGCGCGTCAGTCCGGGCACATCATCAACGTCTCCTCGATGGCCGGTCTCGTGGCCAACCCCCCGAACGCCTACTACTCCGCCACCAAGTTCGCGATGGAGTCGTTGACCGAGGCGCTGTCCAAGGAGGTCGCGTCCCTCGGCATCAAGGTGACCGCGATCGAGCCGGGCGCGTTCAACACCGACTGGGCGGCCCGCTCCATGAAGGAGTCGTCCGCGCCGATCGCCGACTACGCGGCCGACGTCGGTGCGCGCAAGGAGCTGATCAAGGCCTTCGCCAACGACCTCCCGGGCGACGCCCGCAAGGTCGCGGACGCCTGCGTGATGCTCACGACGCTCGAGTCCCCGCCGCTGCGGCTGCTCCTCGGCCACGACGTCCTCAAAGCCGCCCGGGAGAAGTACACGGCCCTGCTCGCCTCGATCGACGAGTGGGAAGCGGTCACCAAGGACGTGGGGTACTGATCGGTCCACTGTGCGGGCCCCGCGCTCGCGCCCACGCGGGAGATCCGCACAGTGCGGTACGCCGGGGGGACCGTGCGGGACCCGCGCTGGCGCCTACGCGAGAGATCCGCACAGTGGGTTGACGCAACCGACCGGTTGCACTAGAAATGAAGCAACCAAACGGTTGCGACATTGAGGAGCACGTCATGCCCATCCCGAACACCATCACCCGCACGCTCGAGCTGCCCCACCCCACCGACAAGGTCTGGGCCGCCGTCACGACCCCTGAAGGACTGGCCGGCTGGTTCGGCAACAAGGTCGAGGGCGACGTCGCCGTCGGCAACGACCTCGTCATGACCTGGAACGAGGGCCACGTCGCCCACCTGTCCGTGAAGGTCGTGGACCCGACGACGGTCTTCGCCTACTGCTGGCACGTGTACGGCGTGCCCCAGGAGGACCCGCGGCGCACCTACGTCGAGTTCGTGCTCTCGCCGTCGGCGACGGGCACCACCCTGACCGTCACCGAGAGCGGCTTCGCCCAGCTGCCCGACGAGTGGCTGTCGAGCTACGAGGGCAACGTGGGTGGCTGGAAGTCCGAGCTCGGTGAGCTGGCGGACTACCTTGCCGCGAGCTGACGCCGCGCCCGATCCCGAGGAGGTGTCGGCGGGCGTCTTCGCGGCGCTCGCCGACCCCAACCGGCGGGGCATCCTGCGGTCCCTCGCGGAGCACGGGCCGTCGACCGCGACCGACCTCGGCCTGCGTCTCGGCATCACCCGCCAGGGCGTTGCCAAGCACCTCGGCCTGCTCGCCGACGCGGGGCTGGTCGCGAGCGACGCGGGGGAGGGGCGGCGGGTGCTGTACCGGCACCGCACCGAGCCGATGAAGGTCGCGCAGTCCTACCTCGCAGCCCTCGCTGCAGACTGGGACGCCTCGCTGGACCGCCTCGGGAGCTACCTCTCCGAGACCTGAGGCGTCATCGCCCTGTGAGATCATCTGCGGTCCTGATCGCCCTATGCTCCCGCACGTGCGCCATTTTCGCCCTTTTCTTGCCGCGACCCTGCTGCTCGTCGCCGGCTGCTCGCCGGGCTCGACGGCTCCGAGACAGGTCGTCCTGACCGTGGTGGGGACCAGCGACGTCTTCGACTCCCACCTCGTGCAGGACGTGCTCAAACCGGGTTTCGAGAAGGCCCACCCGGGCGTCCGGCTCGACTACGTCAGCAAGGGCAGCGGCGCCGCCATCGCGTATGCGAAGGCGGGCACGGCGAGCGCTCTGCTCGTGCACGCGGCCTCGCTCGAGAACCAGTTCGTCGCCGACGGCTTCTCGCTGGAGCGCTTCGGCCGCGCCGTGTTCTACGGCGACTACGTGCTGCTCGGTCCGGCGGACGACCCGGCGGGAGTCAGGACTGGCGCGCCGCACGACGTCGTGCACGCCTTCCAGCGCATCGCCGCGGCCGGCGCCGCAGGCAGGGCGAGCTTCGTCTCGCGCGGTGGAACGCCTGGGACGACGGTGCAGGAGCACAGGATCTGGGCGCTGGCCTCGGGGGTCACGCTGTGCGCGGTCAGCAAGGCCGACGGCGGGGGCAGCTCGCCGACTGCAGCCGCAGGAGCCTGCCCGCCGGCGACGGCGTACCCCTCCTGGTACCACGCGACCGGGCTCAGCCAAGGGCCCAACGTCGTGAACGCGGAGGCCTGCAACTACGCGGTCAGGGGCTGCTACGTGCTGACGGATCGCGGGACCTACGACTACCTCGCGTCCACCAAGGCCGTGAGCGACCTCCGGGTGGTGACGGCGCTGAACGCGGCGGCGGCCCCAGGTGGCTCGACCTTGCTGGTCAACTCCTTCCACGCCTACGCGGTGAATCCGGGGGCCTTCCCGGCGCGAGTGGCGAAGGAGCTGGCTGTCCCGCAGGCACGGGCCTTTCTCGACTGGTTGACGTCACCCGAGGCGCAGTCGTCGGTGGCCGCGTTCCTCTCCCACGCCTTCACGCCTGACGCGGCTCCGCTCCTCCGCGCCGAGCCGCTCCCCTCCGAGGTGGCCGTGGGTGCGAGCTTGACCGTCCGCGGAGGCCTGACGAACGCAGCGCCCGGCACGCCGCCGCTCGCCGGCCAGGTCGTGACGCTGCTCGCCGACGGCAGTCCGGTGGCGACGGCCACCACCGCGGCCGACGGGAGCTTCGTCGTCACCGCCACACCGACCGCGACAGCCTCCTGGGCGCTGCGGACCGGCACCCTCCAGCAGGTGGAGAACGCGACGCTCGACCCTGTCTTCGGTGATCTGCTGGCCCCCGTGACGCGTGACCTCGGGACCGTCCACCTCCGTTGACGGGCGGCTGTGACGTTGGGGAGACTGTGCCGCAACGAACTGAACAGCTGTTCAGTAGCTCTCGAAGGACCACCCAGTGCACCGTCGTCTCGTCGCAGCAACCTGTGCCCTGCTTCTCCTGGCCGTGCCGTCCGCACGTGGTGCCGAGCCCGCACCAGGACCGACACCGGGAGTCCCGTGCGCCGCCGGGGCGCGCCCCGAGTCCATGCAGGGTCGCGCGTCCGCGGCCGACGTCGCCTCCGGCCTGGCTGCGCAGGGCTACCAGTGCAACGCCACGGTCCTCGGGCACGTCGGCCAGAGCGGCGGCTACCGCGTCGAGAGGTACGTCGACAGCGCTGGTCATGAGTGCGCCTTCTTCGACTCCGACACCTTCGTCGGCGAGCAGGTCGCCAAGACCGGTCCGCTCGGCACCGGGGTCTACGTCGTGGACATGCACGACCCCGAGCACCCGGTCCAGACCGACACCCTTCGGACCGCTGCAATGCAGTCCCCGCACGAGTCGCTTCGGCTGAACCCGAAACGAGGACTTCTCGTCGCGGCCCTCAGCAGCATCTCGACCGGGCCGGGTGAGATCGACGTCTACGACGTCAGCACCGACTGCCTGCACCCGACAATGCTGTCGACCAGCCCGGTCGGCGTGCTCGGTCACGAAGGCGCCTTCGCGCCCGACGGCAACACCTACTACGTCTCCTCGCTGAACCTGAACTCCCTCGCGGCGGTCGACCTGTCGGACCCGACGTCCCCGAAGATCCAGTGGTTCGTCTTCAGCTATGCCGCCCACGGCATGTCCGTGAGCCTCGACGGCAACCGCCTGTACATCGCGGAGGCCGGCTCCTTCAGCGGGGTCACGATCCTCGACGTGACCCAGGTGCAGAACCGGACGCCGTTCCCCACCGTCCCTGTGGTCGCGCGGCTCACCTGGCCCGAGGTCTCCATCCCGCAGAACGCCACGCCCTTCACCGAGGCAGGTCATCACTACCTGATGGAGGTCGACGAGTTCGGCGAGCGCGTCACCGGCGCCGCCCGGATCATCGACATCGAGGACGAGACCCACCCGTTCGTCGTCTCGAACCTGCGGCTCGAGGTCAACCAGCCGGAGGTCTACGACGAGCTCCAGAACGACCCGGGCAACGGCGGGACGGGCCGCGGCTACCAGGCCCACTACTGCACGCTGCCGAGCCGGGTCGACCCCAGCGTCATCGCCTGCAGCTTCATCATGTCCGGCCTGCGGGTCTTCGACATCCGCGACGTCGCGCACCCCCAGGAGCTCGCCTACGTCAACGAGCCGACGATCTCCGGTGACCTCAACACCGGCGCCTTCGCGATGTCTGCACCGGCCTACGACCCAGCATCCGAGGACGTCTGGTACTCCGACGGCAACAAGGGGCTCTACGCCGTGCACCTCATCGGAGCAGCCGCCATCCCGTTCGCCGCGAGCTACGTCCAGCCGGGGAACTAGCCTGTCGGCGTGCGCTTCGTCATCGCCCGTTGCAGCGTCGACTACGTCGGGCGCCTCACAGCCCACCTGCCGGAGGCCAACCGGCTGCTGATGATCAAGGCTGACGGCTCCGTGCTCGTCCACTCCGACACGGGTGGCTACAAGCCGCTGATGTGGATGACCCCGCCGTGCTCCCTGCTCGAGGGTGACGACACGTGGACGGTCACCAACAAGGCCGGGGAGCAGCTCGTCATCAGCGTCCACGAGGTGCTGAGCGACACGGCCTTCGAGCTGGGGTCTGACCCGGGCCTGATGAAGGACGGCGTGGAGAAGCAGCTGCAGGCCCTGCTCGCCGACCAGTGCCACGTGCTCGGCGACGGGTTCACGCTCGTCCAGCGCGAGTACTTCACCGACATCGGCCCCGTCGACCTGCTCTGCAAGGACGCGCTCGGCGCCCACGTGCTGGTCGAGATCAAGCGGGTGGCTGAGATCGACTCCGTCGAGCAGCTGAGCCGCTACCTGCAACGGGTCTCCACCGTGCTCGGCGACGTGCAGGGCGTCCTCGCCGCCCAGACGTTCAAGCCGCAGGCGAAGACGCTCGCTGCCGACCGGGGGATCACCTGCGTCCAGGTGGACTACGAGGTCCTCAAGGGCATGGAGTCCAGCGTCCCCACCCTGTTCTGACCCCACATCCCTGGCCCTGCGCGCACCTCTCGCGCTTGCCGGACCGTCGTCAGAGCGTCGGACACAGGACCGCAAGGCCCTGGTGTGCACGCAGAATCAGGGCAGTGGTGTCGGGGGTCCGTGTACCCGTCGGTAACATCTCAGCAACCAACTACCAGGAGCAGTCGTGGCGTTCAGCAGGATCGGTGTGGTCGGACTCGGGACGATGGGTGCCGGCATCGCAGAGGTGCTGGCCCGGTCCGGCGTCGAGGTCGTGGGCGTCGAGGTCGACGACGCGTCCCTCGAGCGCGGTAGGGGCCACATCCAGCACTCGACGGGTCGCGCCGTCAGCCGCGGCAAGCTGACCGAGGCGGAGCAGGCCGAGCTGGTCGGCCGCATCTCCTTCGGCACCGACGTCACCGCCGTCAAGGACTGCGAGCTCGTCATCGAGGCGATCCCCGAGCGGATGGAGCTCAAGAAGGAGCTCTTCACGGCGCTCGACGGGCTGCTCGCCCCCGAGGCGATCATCGCCACCAACACCTCCGCGCTCAGCGTCACCGAGCTCGCCACCGGCACCGGCCGCCCGAGCCAGGTGGTGGGCCTGCACTGGTTCAACCCGGCACCCGTGATGGGCCTGGTCGAGGTCGTCAGGACCGTCGTGACCGACCCCGGGGTCGTCACCGCGGTCGAGGAGCTCGTCGGGCAGGTCGGCAAGCAGAAGGCCACCGCCGGCGACCGAGCCGGCTTCATCTGCAACGCGCTGCTGTTCGGCTACCTCAACAACGCCGTGAAGATGTACGAGTCGAAGTACGCGAGCCGTGAGGACATCGACGCGGCCATGCGCTTCGGCTGCGGCCACCCGATGGGCCCCCTCGCGCTGCTCGACCTGATCGGCCTCGACAGCGCCTACGAGATCCTCGAGACGATGTACGCGCAGTCGCGCGATCACCGGCACGCGCCTGCCCCGTTGCTGAAGCAGTACGTCACCGCCGGCCTGCTCGGGCGCAAGAGCGGCCGCGGCCTCTACACCTACGCCGCGCCCGACTCGAGCGAGGTCGTCGCCGACGCCGACACCCCTTCTGCTGCAGGCGATGCGGCTCCGCGGACCGTCACCAGGATCGGTGTCATCGGCACCGGCACGATGGCCACCGGCATCATCGAGGTCTGCGCCAAGAGCGGGTACGACGTCGTCTACCGCGCCCGCGGGGAGGACAAGGTCGCGGCGGTCGGCAAGAAGATCGAGGGCTCCCTCGACAAGGCCCTGCAGAAGGGCAAGCTGACGGAGGAGGCCAAGGCCGAGACCCTCGCGAAGATCACCGGCACGACCGACCTCGAGGGCCTCTCGGACTGCGACCTCGTCATCGAGGCCGTCGCGGAGGACCTGTCGATCAAGAAGGCGATCTTCAGCGCCCTCGACGACATCATGAAGCCCGGTGCGATCCTCGCGACGACGACCTCGAGCCTCCCCGTCATCGAGTGCGCGACGGCGACGAACCGCCCGCAGGACGTCGTCGGCATGCACTGGTTCAACCCGGCGACCGTCATGAAGCTGGTCGAGGTCGTCCCGACCGTCACCACTGCTCCCGACGTCATCGCGACCGTCCTCGACGTCTGCAAGAAGACCAAGAAGCACGCGGTCCTCTGCGGCGACCGGGCCGGGTTCATCGTCAACGCGCTGCTGTTCCCCTACCTCAACGACGGCGTGAAGATGCTCGAGGCGCACTACGCCGACATCGACGACATCGACTTCGCGATGACCGCGGGCTGCGGCCACCCGATGGGTCCGTTCGCCCTCATGGACGTCGTCGGCCTCGACGTCACGCTGGCCATCCAGCAGACCTTGTTCAACGAGTTCCGCGAGCCCGGCGACAGCCCCGCGCCGATGCTCGAGCACCTGGTCAAGGCCGGCTACCTCGGCCGCAAGACCGGCCGGGGCTTCCGCGACTACGCCCGTAAGTAGCCGCCTGGGTCGCCCGCGGGCGGCCCGAGGCTGTTCACTTGTCGGATGCCTCCCGGACACGTCCCGCCCGGTCTGAGCCGGCGCCAGCTCCTGCAGCTGCTCGGCTACACCGCGGCGGCCAGCTCGCTCGGTGCCTCACCGGCGTACGC
>JAODNF010000100.1 GCA_025464915.1 Frankiales bacterium
GACCTGGACGGCGTCGGTGGTCACCTTCATGGCGTTGTCGGTCGCGAAGAGCTTGGCCATGGAGGCCTGCGGGCCGTACGGCCTGCCCCGGTCCTTGAGCCGCGCGGCCGCCAGGTAGAGGGCGCGCGCTGCCTCGATCTGGGCCGCCATGTCAGCCAGCATGAAGGTCACGCCCTGGAACTCGGCGATCGCCTTGCCGAACTGCTTGCGCTCCTTGGCGTAGGCCACGGCCAGCTCCATCGCGGCCTGCGCGACGCCGACGGCGACCGCCGCGATCCCGAGCCGGCCGCTGTCGAGGGCGCTCATGGCGATCTTGAAGCCGTCGCCCTCGGCGCTGATCAGCCGGTCCGCAGGCACCCGGGCACCCTCGAGGGCGATGGTCGACGTGTGGCTGGACCGCATGCCCATCTTCTTCTCCGGCGGCTGGGGCAGCAGACCAGGCGTGTCCTTGTCGGCGAGCAGCGTGCTGATGCCGGCCGGCCCCTCGCCGCCCGTGCGCACCATCAGGTTGTAGAAGTCCGCCTGCCCGCCGTGGGTGACCCACGCCTTGGCTCCGTTCACGACGTAGGTGTCGCCCTCACGCACGGCCTTCGTGCTCAGCGCTGCCGCGTCACTGCCCGAGTGCGCCTCTGACAGGCAGTACGCCCCGAGCAGCTCGCCGCCGAGCATGTCCGGGAGAAACCGCTCCTTCTGCTCCGCGCTCCCCCACTGCGCCACGGGGAAGCAGGCCAGGGTGTGCACGCTGACGCCCACACCGACGCCGGCCCAGCCGCGCCCGATCTCCTCGAGCACCTGCAGGTAGACCTCGTACGGCTGCCCGCCGCCCCCGACCTCTTCCGGGTAGGCCAGCCCGAGCAGGCCCGCCTTGCCCAGCGTCCGGAACAGCTCGCGAGGGAACTCGGCCCGGGCCTCCATCTCCCCGACGACGGGGAGGATCTCGCCCTCGACCAGGTCGCGCGTCAGCTCCAGCAGAGCCTCGGCCTCAGGGGTGGGCAGGTCACGCACGACAGGCATGCGCCCACGCTATCGCCGCCCCACGTACCGACCCGCTGTGCGCACGTCCAACGCCCCCGGCGGTTGATCGTGCGCCGCGCCAGGAGTCACCTACCGCGGACCTACAGATCCTGCTCGACGCTGGCGAGCAGATTCCGTGGCAGTGACGCACGTGCCTGCCGTTCGCAGAGCCACGGATTCTGCTCGACGCTGCCGAGCAGAATCCGTATGCGCCGAGCAACCCTTCTGGGGCTGCTGGGGGGCGGCCCCCCTAAGGGGTGTGCACAACCTCCAGCGCCGTCCCCAGACGCGAGCCGCGCCGCCCCGCCGCGTCCTGCCGCACCCACCATCAACGGCGTGGAAGCGGGGCGGCTGCTGCGAGCAGCCCGGAGGCAGAGCGGGCTGAGCCAGCGCGACCTCGCCGCCCTTGCCGGCGTCAGCAGCAGCACTGTCGCGAGTGCCGAGCTCCACGGGGCCAATCCCTCCTGGTGCCTCGTCCAACAGCTCCTCGACGCCGCCGGGGCCAGCCTCGCACTCGGCCTGCCCGCGCGGCTGCCACGCGGGGCCGAGGGCTGGCTCTCGGCCAGTACCTCCGCCCGGCTGCACTGGGTCCTGACCGGACTGTGGCCGCACCGCGCCGACAACGCCTCGCCCGCGTGGATCGAGCTCCGGGAGCTCGCCGTCCATCGGGTCGTCGTGCTCAGCCCGGAGCTGTCCATCGCACTCTGGCTCCCCTCACGAGAAGTGCGACAGCCCTCGCTCACGGTGGCGACGGCGCGCAACGCTCTCGGTCACCCGCTTCCCGACTCGCCCTCCTGGGAGGTGACGACCGGACCCGTCCGGAGCACCGGGCTGGTGGCTGTGGGCGTCAGCCGGCGCTGGGAGGTGTTCGCCTACCCACCGGATGCGCCGGTGCTGCACAGCGACCCCGTCGTGAGCAGCGCTCTACGAGCCGTCGCTGACCTGCTCGACAGCCAGATGCCACGAGACGCGCAGGGACGACGCCGAGCTGCGCACACGGACTCCCGCGCTCAGGCCGAGCTCGACTGGGCCTGGACACGTCGACGCTTCGGTCGCCTCCCGCTGCCCGACCCGCTGGAGCGACGCGACTGGCGACTGGGCGGCGCCTCATCCTTCCGCGAGTGGCTGCTCCTGAACCACTACCCGCTGCCGGACCGGCGCGGCTCGCACGAGGAAGACAGCGATGGCGACCACGTGTGATGAGAGGGTGTCGCCGTGGCCGGTCAGCTGATGCTCCTCGACTCCCCCGCGCTCTGGTACCGGGCGCTCTACGGGGTGCCTGACTCGATCCGCAGCCCGCAGGGCGAGCCGATCAACGCCATCCGCGGGTTCCTGGACCTGGTGAGTCGCACGGTCAAGCAGCACCGACCGGCCCGGCTGGTCGCGACGGTGGACCTGGACTGGCGGCCGGCGTTCCGGGTGGCGGCCGTGCCGTCGTACAAGACCCATCGGCTCGCGCCTGCGGGCGGCGAGCTGGAACCGGACGAGCTGGCCCCGCAGGTGGCCGTGATCCTCGAGGTGCTGGCCGCGCTGGGAGTGCCTGTGGTCGGCGCCGTGGGGCACGAGGCGGACGACGTGATCGGTACGCTCGCCACCCGGGAGAAGGGCGCGGTCGACATCGTCACCGGCGACCGCGACCTGCTGCAGCTCGTGGACGACAGCGGGCCGAAGCGGGTGCTGTACGCGGTCGAGAAGATGAAGGCGTACGGCGAGGCGGAGGTCACCGCCAAGCACGGCATCCCGGGGCAGCTGTACGCCGACTTCGCGGTGCTGCGCGGCGACCCGAGCGACGGCCTGCCGGGAGTCAAGGGCGTCGGCGAGAAGACCGCCGCTGCGCTGGTGAGCCGCTTCGGCCGGGTCGAGGACATCGTGGCGGCGCTCGACTCCGGGAGCGACGACGGCTTCCCCAGCGGCGCCAGGGCCAAGCTCGAGGCCGCCCGGGACTACCTCGAGGTGGCCCCCGCCGTGAGCCGGGTGGTGACGGACCTGCCCATCCCCGAGCTGGACGACGCCGTCCGCCCGAAGCCTCAGGACCCCGGGGCGCTGCTGCAGCTGGCCGACCGCTGGGGGCTGGACAGCCCTCTCGAGAGGTGGCTGCAGGCGGTAGCCTTTGCTACTGATGAGTAACAGAGCGTTCTCCGTCCTGTCGCGGACCGCCGAGCTGCAGTCGGCGGCCACCGAGGAGCTCGACGTGCTCGTCGTCGGCATGGGCGCGACCGGGGCCGGGGTGGCGCTCGACGCCGCCAGCCGCGGACTGCGGGTAGCCGTGCTCGACAAGGGCGACCTGGCCAGCGGGACCAGCTCCAAGAGCAGCAAGCTGGTGCACGGCGGCCTCCGGTACCTGGAGAACTACGAGTTCGGCCTCGTGCGGGAGGGCGTCGTCGAGCGCCAGCTGCTCATGAAGCTCGCCCCGCACCTCGTACGCCCCATGGACTTCCTGTACCCCGTGTGGCCGGACACCCAGAAGCGCAAGCTGCTCGGGCTGGGACTCACGACGTACGACGTCTTCGCCCTCGCGAGCCTCGCGGGCCGGGGCGGTGCCACCCGGCGCCACGAGAAGGTGAGTGCGGGCGAGGCCATCGCGCTGGCCCCGGCGCTCGAGGACAGCGGGCTTGCCTACAGCTACCTCTACGGCGACTGCGCGACGGACGACGCTCGGCTGGTGCTCGCGGTGGTGCAGGCGGCCCGCCGCTATGGCGCCCTGACGGTCACGCACGCGGAGGTCACCGGCCTCACGACGGACGACGGCAGGGTCAGCGGCGCGACCGTCCTCGACCGCTTCAGCGGCGAGAGCGTGACGGTACGGGCGCGCCACGTCGTCAACGCGACCGGTGTCTGGGTGGACCAGCTGCAGGGCTTCGAGCAGCCTGGTCGCAAGGCCGTCGTCCAGCCGAGCAAGGGCGTGCACGTCGTCGTGCCCCGGGAGCGGCTGCCGCTTCTGCAGGCCAGCATCCTGCTGCCGAGCAAGCAGGGCGACGGCCGGTCGATGTTCGCGATCCCGTGGGGGCGGCAGACGATCCTCGGGACCACCGACACGCCGTACGACGGCTCGCCCGACGCGCTGAGCCTCACGCAGGAGGACCTCGACTACGTCCTCGCCAGCGGCAACGCGGTCTTCCGGCGGGACCTGGTGCAGGACGACGTGCTCGGCGCCTGGGCTGGGGTCCGTCCCCTCATCAAGCAGGAGGGGTCGGAGTCGATGAGCGACATCAGCAGGCGCCACACCCTCGTCGAAGGGCAGGGCAGGCTGCTCACCATCACCGGTGGCAAGCTCACGACCTATCGCCGGATGGCCAAGGACGTCGTCGACCGGATCGTCGAGCGCGACGGCGCGAAGGCCAAGTGCCGCACCGACGAGATCAGCATCTCCGGCACCCGGCCGATGGCCGAGCTGCTGGCCGAGACACGTGGTGAGGCCCGCGGCCTCGGACTTCCTGAGGACGTGGCCGAGTCCCTGGTGCGGCAGTGCGGTGAGACCGCCTCGCACGTCCTGAGCCTGGTTCAGGCCGACCGGTCGCTCGGTGCGCCACTGTCCGCCAGCGCGCCGCACATCGCCGCCGAGGTGGTCCACGCGGTCCGCTCCGAGGGCGCGAGCAGCGTGGACGACGTCTTCAGCCGGCGGATGCGGCTCTCCTTGCGTGCCAAGGACGCCGCCCTGCCCGCCGCCCCGCTGGCCGCAGCGCTGCTCGCGCGCGAGCTCGGCCGCGACGAGCTGTGGGAGCAGCAGCAGGTCAACGCCTACGCCGAGGCGGTGCGGCAGGAGCGCGGCGTCCTGGAGCTCGCCCCTGTCCGCTGATCGTGTGTTTGGTCAGCCGACAGCGGACCAGGCCACCACGCCGCGGCGGACCGCCTCGACGGAGGCGCGCGCGGTCGATCGGACCGGTTCCTCGGCGATCGTCGCCACCTGGCTGAGCAGGTCGACCAGCTGCTTGCAGGTCCGCACGAAGTCGCCTGCGGTCAGGTCCGGGTCGTCGCGCAGCACCTCCTCCAGGGTCGAGCCCGACGCCCAGCGGTGCACCACCCAGCAGAACCCGGGATCCGGCTCGCGCAGGAAGGTGACGCCGTGCTCGGCCTCGACGTTGCGCAGCCGCCCCCAGGCCCGCCGCAGCTCGTCCACGCCGTAGCGCACGGCGCCGCCGGGCAGGTGCGGGACGGCCTCCTCCGGACGGCGGCTCTCGTAGACGAGCGACGAGGCGACCGACGCGAGCTCCGCGACCGACAGCCCGTCCCAGGCGCCGGAGCGCAGCGCCTCGACCACGAGCAGGTCGGCCTCGTTGTAGACCCGGGCCAGCTGTCGACCGGCAGGGGTCACCTCGTCACCGTGGAGGTAGTCGAGGTGCTCGAGGACGGCGCAGACCTTGTCGAAGGTGCGCGCGATCGAGTGCGTCTTGCCCTCGACCCGCTTCTCCAGGTTGTCCGTGTCGTGGCGGAGCCGCGCCCACCTCTCCGCCCAGCGCAGGTGCTGCTCGCGCTCGTCGCAGCCGTGCACGGGGTGCTGTCGGAGCTGCTGCCGCAGGGACGCCAGCTCGCCGTCGTCGGCGGCTGACGAGCGGGGCCGCCGGGTCCGTTCCGGGTGCAGTCCCAGAGCCCGCAGGGAGGAGGCCAGGTCGCGCCGGGCCTGGGGGCTGCGGTGGTTGAAGACCTTGGGGATGCGTACCCTGCCGAGGGCCTCGACCGGGTGCGGGAAGTCCGCCTCCGACAGCCGACCGGCCCACCGGTCCTCGGTGACGACGAGGGGATGCGCCTGCCCGTCGGGCCCGACCCCGGGCTCGAGGACGACCGCCAGACCGGTGCGCCGGCCCTGCGGGACCGCGATGACGTCGCCCGGCTTGAGCTGGGCGAGCGACGCGGCCGCCTGGGCCCGTCGCTGCGAGGAGCCTTGCCGAGCCAGGTCGGACTCCCGTCGCCTCACTGCCTGTCGCAGCCGGTCGTACTCGACGGCGTCACCGAGGTGGCAGGCCATGCCGTTGCGGTAGCCCTCGAGGGCCTCGAGGTTGCGGGCCACCTGCCGGGCGAGCCCGACGACCGAGGCGTCCGCCTGGAACTGGGCGAACGAGCTCTCGAGCAGCACGCGGGCCGACTCGCGCCCGACGGTGCCGACCAGGTTCGCGGCCATGTTGTACGACGGCCGGAACGAGCTCCTGAGCGGGTACGTGCGGGTGCTGGCCAGTCCGGCGACCTGCCGCGGGTCGAGACCCGGCTGCCAGAGCACGACGGCGTGCCCCTCCACGTCGATGCCGCGCCGCCCGGCCCGGCCGGTGAGCTGGGTGTACTCCCCCGGCGTGATGTCGACGTGCGCCTCGCCGTTCCACTTCACGAGCTTCTCGAGCACGACGGAGCGCGCCGGCATGTTGATGCCGAGGGCCAGCGTCTCGGTCGCGAAGACCGCCTTCACGAGCCCGTCGAGGAACAGCTCCTCGACGATCTCCTTGAACGTCGGCAGCATGCCGGCGTGGTGTGCCGCGATGCCGCGCTCGAGACCGTCGAGCCACTCCCAGTAGCCCAGGACGCGCAGGTCCTCGCGCGGGATGTCGGCGGTCCGGCGCTGCACGTGCTCGCGGGCGCGGACGCGCTCCTCGTCGCTGTTGAGGACCAGCCCCGAGCGCAGGCACTGCTCGACGGCTGCGGCGCAGCCGGCCCGGCTGAAGATGAACGTGATGGCGGGCAGCAGGCCCTCGCGGTCCAGGCGGACCAGCACGTCCGGGCGCCGGAGCACGTTGGGGCGCGGTGGCCGGCCACCGCGCTCGCGCGGCTTCCAGCGGTCCTCCTCGCGGACCTTGCGGACCAGCTCCGGGTGCACGTCCCCGTCCGGGCCGAACAGGTCGTACATCCGGCCGCCCACCAGGACGTGCTGGTAGAGCGGGACGGGCCGGTGCTCCTCGACGACCACCTCGGTGTCGCCCCGGACGGTGACCAGCCACTCCGCGAACTCCTCGGCGTTGCTGACCGTGGCGCTCAGGGAGGTGAGGACCACGTCCTCGGGCAGGTGGATGATCACCTCCTCCCAGACGGCGCCGCGGGCACGGTCGGCGAGGTAGTGCACCTCGTCCATGACCACGTGCCCGAGGCCGCGCAGCGCCTCGCTTCCGCTGTAGAGCATGTTGCGCAAGACCTCGGTGGTCATCACGACGACGTCGGCGTCGCCGTTGACCGCGGTGTCTCCAGTCAGCAGGCCGACGCGGTCGGCGCCGTGACGCTCGACGAGGTCGGCGTACTTCTGGTTCGACAGCGCCTTGATGGGCGTCGTGTAGAAGCACTTCCTGCCGGCTCGCAGGGCGAGGAAGACGGCGAACTCCCCGACGACCGTCTTGCCTGCGCCCGTGGGTGCGGCGACCAGCACGCCGCGACCGTTCTCGAGGGCCTTGCACGCGACCCGCTGGAAGGCGTCGAGCCCGAACGGGTAGCCGACCTCGAACTCGGAGAGCGCGGCCCCTCCCTGCGAGGCTCGGAAGGCCGCGTAACGCTCGGCGGGCGATGACACGCTGCTCAGGCTAGCCGCGCACCGACGACACGCAGGGACCCCGGGACGACCTCGCACGAGAGCGGCAGGTGACCGAAGGCCTCCCCGTCGGCGTACACGGCAAGAGGGGCGCCCTCGAGCGACACCGACCGCGCCCGGAACACCTCGACCGAGGGGTCCTCGACGTGGGTCCCCTTGAACAGCCGCGGGAAGAGCGCGACCAGTCGTCGGCGAGGCAGCGGGTTCACGACCACGACGTCGAGCAGGCCGTCCCTGAGGTCGGCGCCGGGGCACATCCGCATGCCCCCGCCGTAGGACGTCGCGTTGCCGAGGGCCACGAGCATCACCGACCGCTCGTGCCGCTCGCCGTCGAGCACCAGGGTGACCGGCTGCGGCCGGAAGGTGCGCAGCTCGAGCAGCGTCGCGATGTCGTAACGCCGCCTCCCGCGGGGCCAGCTCATCCGGTTGGCGCGCTCGTTCACCGCGGCGTCGAAGCCCGTGCCGAGGATGCACGCGAACCACCCGTCGGCGACCCGCACCGCGTCGACGGACGTGATGTCACCGGCCAGGACCGCCCGCGCGGCAGCGGCACCGGAGGTGGGGACCCCGAGGCCGTTCGCGAGGTCGTTGCCCGTGCCGGTGGGCACGATCGCGAGGGCAGTGCCTGTCCCGGCGACGGCTTGCAGGGCCAGGTGTGCCGTCCCGTCTCCCCCGACGGCGGCGACGAGGACGTCCAGCCCGGCTGACACGGCGGTACGGGCCTGGCTCAGCGCCGACTCCCGGCTGCCGCCCTGGAGGGTGACGGCCGAGGGCAACAGGGCCCGGAAGGCGTCGGCCTCGGCCGGCCCCCGGCCCTTGCCCGAGTGCGGACCGACCAGGAGCGCAGCCCTCACCTAGAGCTGCGACGGGGTCGAGTCGACGAAGGACGTCTCGTCGTCATCGACGTCGAAGCCCTCGTCGGCCAGCCGGCCTCTCTTGCGCCGGTCGCGGACCCAGGCGATGGCGACGGACAGCCACCACAGCGCGTACAGCGCCGTGCCCAGGATGAGGAAGGTGAAGGGGTCGGTGCTCGGCGTGAGGACGGCGGCGGCGAGGTAGACGGCGAACGCCATGGCCCGGTGCCAGCGCTTCATGCGGTCGTAGGACAGCACCCCGGCCAGGTTGAGGAAGACGATGAGCACCGGGAACTCGAACGCGATGCCGAACAGCATCAGCATCAGCGTGAGGAAGGAGAAGTACTCCTTCAGGGTCGTGATGTTCTGCACCCCGGGACCGGCGACGTGCAGCAGGAGCTTCAGGCCGTGACCGACGCTGATGTAGGCGACCGAGACGCCCGCTGCGAACAGCGCCAGCGCACCGGTGAGGAAGCCACCGGCGTACCGGCGCTCGTGCTTGTGCAGCGCCGGGGTGAAGAACGCGCCGACCTGGTAGAGCCAGATCGGCGACGTCGCCACGATGCCGCCGATGAAGGCGATCTTCATGCGGGTGTTGAACTGGTCGAAGACGCCGGTGACGTAGAGGTCGCACTTCTGCTTCGGGAACGCGTCGCAGTAGGGCTGGCGCAGGAAGTGGAAGAGCGGCTCCCACAGCGCGTAGGCGGCGCCGACGCCGATGAGGACCGCGATCGCGCTGATGACGAGCCGTCGGCGGAGCTCCTTGATGTGCTCGACCAGTGGCATCCGCCCGTCGGCCGAGCGGGCGGCTCCTGGCACCGTCAGGTCTGGTGCGGTGTCTGCTGCGGCTGCTGAGCGGTCGACTCGGTGGTCGTCTCGGGCAGCTGCTTCGGGGCCGGCGCGGGCGTGTCCGAGGCGGGCGTGTCGTCGTCCTTGAGGCCCTTGGCCTCGGCCTTGAGGATGCGCATCGAACGGCCGAGGGCGCGGGCCGAGTCGGGCAGCCTGCGGGACCCGAAGATCACGAGGGCGAGCAGCAGGACGATCACCACTCCGGGCTTCTCGACGAACTCGAGCACAGCGACACCTCTTTCCGGAACGGGACGGGCCTCAGCGTAACCCGGCACGCAAGCCGGCGCCGGTCAGCGCTTGGGAGGCGTGTTGACCCGGAGGCCGGCCGCGTGCGCGCTCGCGAGGGAGGACGCCGCCTTCACCGCGCGCAGCAGGACCCTCACGTGCTTGTAGAGCAGGAAGCCGAGGCCGGCGACGAGCAGCACGGCGAGCGCGTAGATCGCGAGGTCGAGCAGGACCCAGTGCACGGGTCAGACGCTACCGGTCGGATCAGGCGGCGGCGCGGTCGACGAGGCTGGCGAGCAGGTCGGTCTGGCCGAGCTGCAGCGCGAAGTCCAGCAGGTCGTCGTAGGACAGGACCGGGCCAGTCTTGATCTCGAGCGCCTCAGCGGGCAGGTCCCAGACCTGAGCGGGAACGCCGCCGGAGACCAGCAGCGACACGACGTGGTCGTCGGCAGGCTTGCGGATCTCGTCCCCACAGGTGTGGCAGTCGAAGGCGTAGTACGACAGCGGCGCGTGGCTGCAGACCATGAGGGAGACGTCCGCAGGGGTGAGCTCGACCTCGCCGCAGCTCGGGCAGCTCGCCTTGATGGTGGTCATCGCTTCGGCCTCTCGGTCCGGGTCTGTCGTGCTCGACACTCCCCGCTTCGGCACACCGGGCCCAGGACTTGAAGCCCAACCGGCCGAGATGGCTCGAAGTGATCACCTGCGGTCGCGAGCGGCTACTCCGTGTCGTACGCAGCGAGAGCGCGCTGTGCGTCTGCGCGGACCTGGTCGGCGAGCTCGGCGGGGGCCAGCACGCGCCCGCGCGCCCCGAGCGACAGGGCCAACCGGCGTACCCAGGCCGTGCCCTGGGTGCGTAGCGTGACCACCTGCTTGCCGTCCCCGACGTCCTCGACCGTGTCGCACGGGTAGTAGTCGCTCACCCAGGCCGCACCGGGCTCCAGGGCGAGCGTCACCACCGTGTCGAGGTCGCCGGGCTGGAACAGGCCGTGAGACAGGTCTCGCGACTCGGCGTCGTCCGGCGGGGCGGAGGGCTCGTCCAGGACCATGGCCTCCTGCACGCGTCCCAGGTGGAACATCCGGACGCCCTCGGCCCGGCGGCACCAGGCCTCCAGGTAGGCCTGGCCGTCGGCCGTGAGCAGCCGCAGCGGGTCCACCGTGCGCTCCGTGATCTCGTCACGGCCGGCGGTCCAGTAGCGCAGGAACAGCGCCCGCCTGCCTTCGACCGCCTCGCGCACGATCGGGAGGGCGGCGTTGTCCCGGACCAGCTCCACGTCGACGCGGCCGGCCGGTGCCGCGGCGGAGCCGGCAGCGGCCTCGACCTTGGCCAGCGCCCGCAGCACCGGCTCGG
>JAODNF010000154.1 GCA_025464915.1 Frankiales bacterium
CGTGTCCGAGGGGGGACTTGAACCCCCATTCCCATCACTGAGAACTAGCACCTCAAGCTAGCGCGTCTGCCAATTCCGCCACCCGGACAAGGGTGATGCCCGGTCGCCCGAACAGCGCTGAAGACTATAGCGGAGGCCCGGACTAACGTGCGGTCATGACGGGCGCACAGGATGAGGCAGTCGAGATCCTCCAGCAGCTGATCCGCTGCGAGAGCGTCAACGACGGGACCGGGCGGGGCAAGGGGGAGCGGCAGGCCGCGGAGTACGTCGCGGGGCTGCTCGAGGAGGTCGGGCTGGCGACGGAGGTCTTCGAGTCGGCGGCCAACCGGACCAGCGTGATCGCCCGGGTCGAGGGGGCGGACCCGTCTCGCGACGCGCTGCTCATCCACCACCACCTCGACGTCGTGCCCGCTGAGCCGAAGGAGTGGACCTACGACCCGTTCGCGGGGGAGGTCGCCGACGGGTGCGTCTGGGGTCGGGGCGCCGTCGACATGCTCGACATGAACGCGATGACCCTCGCCGTGGTCCGGGAGTGGATGCGCTCCGGCCGCAAGCCGCCACGCGACCTGGTGCTGGCGTTCATGGCCGACGAGGAGGCAGGCGGCGTCTTCGGGGCGCACTGGCTCGTCGACAACAAGCCGCACCTGTTCGACGGCTGCACCGAGGCGATCGGCGAGGTCGGCGGGTTCAGCCTGACAGTCAACGACGACCTGCGGCTCTACATGATCGAGACGGCGCAGAAGGGCATCGCCTGGATGCGGCTCACCGCCCAGGGCGTCGCCGGCCACGGCTCGATGATGAGCCAGGACAACGCGGTGACGGCTCTGTGCGAGGCGGTCACGCGGCTCGGCCGGCACGAGTTCCCGATCCACGTCACCAGGACCGTGCGGGCCTTCCTCGACCACATCGGCGAGGCCTTCGGCGTGGAGCTCGACCCGAACGACATGGAGTCGACGCTGGCCACCCTCGGGCCCTTGGCGCGGATCGTCGGCGCCACCCTGCGCAACACGGCCAACCCGACGATGCTCGACGCCGGCTACAAGCACAACGTGATCCCGCAGTACGCCCACGCCAACGTCGACGGCCGGTTCCTGCCGGGCTTCGAGGAGGAGTTCGAGCGCGAGCTCGACACGATCCTGGGCCCGGGCATCACCCGGGAGTACATCCACCACGACATCGCCGTGGAGACGGGGTTCGAGGGCGCACTCGTCGATGCCATGGGCTCAGCGCTCAAGGCCGAGGACCCGGGTGCCCGGACGATCCCCTACATGCTGTCCGGTGGCACCGACGCGAAGAGCTTCAACCTGCTCGGCATCCGCTGCTTCGGGTTCGCCCCCCTGCGCCTGCCGCCGGACCTGGACTTCTCAGCCATGTTCCACGGCGTCGACGAGCGGGTGCCGGTCGACTCCCTGCAGTTCGGCGTTCGGGTGATGGACCGCTTCCTCGACGCGAGCTGACCCCCGTACGTCCTAGGAACTGCTCCCGCACTCAGGCTCAGGAGAAAGGACGCAAGGGCCAGCTGACCCTCGTACGTCCTAGGAACTGCTCCCGCAGTCAGGCTCAGGAAAAAGGACGCAGGGGTCAGGTGGTGAGCGGGGGGAGGGGCTCAGCGCGAAGGCGGCGCCTCAAGGTCACCTTGCGGACGCCGCCCTCGTAGATCGCGTGGCGGAGGAGCTCCCAGTCGCCGTACTCCGCGTGGATGCCGAGCACGTCTCGAGCGTGCCGGGCGCTCACTCCTCTCGGGAGCGTGATCGTCCGGTGCTCGTAGTCCACGGTGCGACCTTAGGTCTCGATGTCCTCGGACGACCAGTGCGCGGCGTTCTCCGGATACCCCGTCGCGGGAGCGGAGACCTCGTCGAGGGCCTGCCGCACGGGCTCGGGCAGCACCAGCGACTCGGTCGCGAGCGACGCCTGCAGCTGAGCGCTGGTGCGGGCGCCGACGATCGGGGCTGTGACGCCGGGGCGGTCGCGGACCCACGTCAGGGCTACGGCTACGGGGGAGACGCCGAGCCCGTCGGCCGCGGTGAGGACCGCGTCGACGACCGAGCCGGCCGCCTCCGTCAGGAACGGCGCCATCCAGGCCTGGAAGTGCTGGGAGGCGCCGCGGCTGTCGCCGGGGACGCCGTGGCGGTACTTGCCGGTGAGCACACCACGGCCGAGCGGCGACCACGGGAGCAGGCCGATGCCCTGGTTGAGGGCGGAGGGGACGACCTCGCGCTCGATGCCGCGCTGGAGCAGGGAGTACTCGACCTGGTTGCTGATGACGGGCGCGCGGCCGGGGACGGCCCGCTGCCAGGCGGCGACGGCGCCCTGCTGCCAGCCCGAGTAGTTCGAGACGCCGGCGTAGCGGACGCGGCCGGAGGACACCGCGTGGTCCATTGCCGACATGGCCTCCTCCCAGGGCGTGACCTCGTCCCACTGGTGCAGCTGCCAGAGGTCGATCCAGTCGGTCTGCAGCCGCTTCAGGGAGGCGTCGAGGGCCATGAGCAGGTGCCCGCGGGAGGTGCCGCGGCCCATCGGCCCCGGCCCCATGGCGCCGTGCGCCTTGGTCGCGAGGACGACCTCGTCGCGGGGGACGACGTCCTTGAGCAGGCGGCCGAGGACCGACTCGCTCTCACCGGCGACGTAGACGTTGGCGGTGTCGACCAGGGTGCCGCCGGCGTCGCGGAACGCGATCAGCTGGGCGGCTGCGTCGTCCTCGTCGGTGTCGCGGCCCCACGTCATGGTCCCGAGCCCGAGCCTGCTGACGACGAGCCCGCTCCGGCCCAGGTGACGCTGCTTCACGCTCCGGACGCTACCGTCCGGAGACTGATCATCCTGGGAGGCAGACGGTGAAGCTCGGGCTCAACATGGGCTATTGGGGCATGGGCAACGACGCGGCGAACCTGGCCCTGGCCAAGGAGGCCGACGTCCTCGGCTACAGCGTCGCCTGGGTCGCCGAGGCCTACGGCTCCGACGCGCCGACCATCCTGTCCTGGGTCGCCGCCCAGACCACGCGGATCGACGTCGGCTCGGCGATCTTCCAGATCCCCGGCCGCACACCGGCGAACTGCGCCATGACGGCCGCCACCCTGGACTCGCTGTCGGGTGGTCGCTTCCGCCTCGGTCTCGGCGTGTCCGGGCCGCAGGTCTCCGAGGGCTGGCACGGTGTGAGGTTCGACAAGCCGCTGGGCCGGACCCGCGAGTACATCGAGATCGTCAACAAGGCGCTGCGCCGCGAACGGGTGCAGTACGACGGCGAGCACTACGTCCTGCCGCTGCCGGACGGGCCCGGCAAGGCCCTGCAGCTGACGGTCCACCCGGTGCGCGAGCACATCCCGACCTACCTCGCGTCCGTCGGACCCAAGAACCTCGAGCTGACCGGTGAGCTGTTCGACGGCTGGCTGGCGATCTTCTACTCCCCGGAGCACGCCAAGGAGTCGCTGTCGCACATCGAGGCCGGTCGCGCCAAGGTCGGCAAGACGATGGCGGGCTTCGACGTCGTGCCCTCGATGCCGATGATCATCGGTGACGACCAGCGCGCGTGCGCCGACATGATCCGCTGGTACGCCGCGCTGTACATCGGGGGCATGGGCTCGCGCGAGAAGAACTTCTACAACCAGCTGGCGGTCCGGATGGGCTTCGAGGAGGCCGCGGCCAAGGTCCAGGACCTCTACCTCGACAAGAAGAAGGACGAGGCGGCCGCGGCCGTGCCGTTCGAGTTCCTCGAGCAGACGGCGCTGCTCGGCACCAAGGAGCAGATCGCCGAGAAGATGCAGGTCCTCGCCGCCTCGGGGGTCACGACCCTGACCATCACGCCCGGCGGCTTCACCCCCGAGGAGCAGAAGGCGGGCCTGCGCACGGCGGTGGAGGCCCTCGAGCTCTCCGGTGTCGGCTCCTGAGCCTGTTGCGGCAGGCGTGCCTCGGCCTCGTCCAGGGCGCCGCCGAGGTCGTCCCGGTGTCGTCCAGCGCGCAGCTGCACCTGCTGCCGTGGCTGCTCGGGTGGCCGGCTGTCGAGGACCCCACGACCTTCGCGGCCGGCCTGCACGCCGGCTCAGCGCTCGGCGTCGCGGCCGCGCTGCGGCCCTCGTCAGACGAGCTGCTGCGGGTCCTGCCCGCGACGGTGCCGGCAGCTCTCGTCGGCCTGCTGGCGCAGGGCCTGGTCCAGGAGCGGCTCGGCGGGGTCCGCGTCACGGCGGTCCTCATGGCCGCCGCCGGTGTGGCCCTGCTCGTCGCCGACCGCCGGCCGAGCTGG
>JAODNF010000156.1 GCA_025464915.1 Frankiales bacterium
GCGATGATGGGGTTGAACTTCCTGTTCATCGATCAGTCCCTTTCGGTGGTGGAACGCCGGGTCACTCTTCTCGCCCCGTAGCGGTGGAGGTCATGGTCTGGATGTCGTGGGGGAAGGTGTCGCCCGCGCCGACGAGGCTGGTGGCCGCGTTGGCGATGGAGCCGATGAACCGGAGGTCGACGTCCTTGGAGATCACGATCGTCACGGTGTCGCCGCTCTGGGCCTCGATCGGCAGGTCGGATGCGGCGGCGGTCCGGACGGTGGCCGAGGTCCCGTTGTACACGGTGACGACCACCCTCAGATCGGAATCGTTGGCAGCCGCCTGCGCGAACCGGGTGATGTCGTCACGGGTCGGGCGCCGGCTGATGACCTGAGTGCCGTCGGCATTCGTCTTGACGACGTGCGGGTTCGCGTCGACCGACGTGGCGTAGCGCAGGGTGTCGGCGCTGGCGCCGTTGACCTTCTGGTAGCCGTGCATCATCGAGAACAGCGGTAGGGCGCCGAAGCCGAGCAGCAGCAGCAGGGTGCTGATGATCCCCATCTCGACAGCGGCGACCCCGTCGTCTCCTCGCTGCCGGCTCACTGCGACTCCACGCGCGCGCGCCCGGTCCCCGTGATCGTCATCTGGTCCGTCGTGCCGGTGAAGGGCGCGAGGATGTAGCTGAAGGGGTTGGTGAAGTTCTTGGCGACCTTCACCTTCACGTAGCCCTGAGGCTTCGCGCATGGGGCGGTCGGCGAGAGGACGGTCCCCGTGCCGTCGCTGACCTCGACGTCCGAGGCGCTGACGGACCCGGTCGCGAGCACGCGGTTGACGGCCTCGGCGACCTTCGAGGGGCAGAACTGGTAGCTGGTCGTGGTGTCCGTCGCCGTGTACGCGCCCACGACGGTGACGCCGGTCTGCAGCGTGACCCCCGGCAGCGAGACGTTGCCGTTGTTGTCGATGTTCTTCTGCACTTGCGTGCTCGTCGTGTACGGGACAGCGGCGAAGCGCGCCGCCCGGTCCGCCGCCGAGTCGACCTGCGACTGCACGTAGAACAACCACGCGAAGTAGAACCCGATCCCCATCAGCAGCACGAACAGCGGGAACACCAGGGCGAACTCGACGGTGGTGACCCCGTCATCGCCGCGCAGCCGACGGCGGCTCACGGGAGGAACCGGTCGTTGCCGGAGCCGCGGACCAGGACGGACCGGAAAGCCCCGGACGCCTGTGTGGCAGCGACGGGTACAGCCTGGAAGTTGCCGTTGCCGACGTTGTTGATGATCACCGGGGTGACGTCGAGGAACGGCACGTCGTAGAGCCCCGTGCTCGACACGCCCCCGACGGTGCCGAGCGCCGGGGCCAGGCACCCGTTGTAGATGTCGAGCGCTGAGGCGGCGCCGGAGCAGCTGCGCACCCCGACCGAGATGACCTCCACGGGCTTGCCGCTGAGGGCCGCCTCCGTGAGGGTCTGGGTCATGGTCGCCGTCAGCTGCGACGTGGTCGGCGCCGACCCGTTTCCCGTGGGCGGGTTGTAGAGGGACGCCACCGTGTCGTGCAGGCATCCCAGCAGGTCCAGCTGCCCGACGGAGGCGCCGGTGGTGCTGTTGACGACGGTGTTCGTCAACGCCAGCTGCTGGTTGATCGCGTTGTCGACGGCGTCCAGCGCGGTGGTGAGCTGGCCTTGCAGCGGACCGAGGATCGTCGTGTTGAGGTCGATTGCGGGGCTCGTCGTGCCCGTGATCGTCGCGACCGGCGAGATGAAGCTGGCACCGTTGAAGACCGGCACGATCACAGCGTTCTTGACGATCCGCTGGGCCGTGGAGCGCCCGTTCGGGGTCGCCACCTTGTCAGCCAGCGGCCCGCTGACCGGCTGGTCGATGGACACGCTGACCTTCGGGCAGAGAGAGTTGGGAAGCGTGGTCTGCAGCCGCACGCCGAGCTTCGCGAGGTTGGTCTGCACCGTGCTGAACACCGCGGTAGGGGACACCGGACCCGAGCCGAGCAGGCTGCCGGCGTTGAGGTTGGTGCCGCCCAGATCGAGCAAGTTGTTCTCTGAGTCCGACAGGGAGACCGAGACGCGGCCGTTCGTGGCGCAGTCGGGCACCGACGACCCGCTACCCCCGAAGAAGTTGTTGGACCAGGGCGCCCGGTCCTTGGTCATCGCCGCGGACGCCACGGAACACGCGTTGTTGAAGGTCGAAAGGGTCGCGTCGGGTACGACGGTGATGTTGCTGCACGCTGCGGCCGAGGGCGTCGTCAGGGCCTGGTAGAGCGAGGGGTTGACCGCGTTGATCGCACTGAGCGCGTTGTTGAGGGCCGGGAGCGACGTCAAGGCGTTGATCAGCGACTGCAGGGGCTTCACCGACGTGTAGACGTTGCCGATCGTCTTGCAGTTCGTCGCGTTCTGCGTCAGCGAGGTCGTGACCGAGCCCAGACCCGGGATCGTCAGGTTCAGCGACGACGGGATCACGCTGTTGAGGGTCGGGAACACCGGGGCCACCGACGCGCCCGCGCTCGGAACGAGCAGCGCGGAGGCAGCCGACTGGAGAGCCGACTGGTCGGATGCGCGCTGCGTCTCGGCCTCGCTCGTGCCCCAGACCAGGCTGGACAGCGACAGCGCGATGACGAGCAGGATCACCGGGATGATCGCGGCCGCCATGATGGCGATCGCGCCCTCGTCGTCGGGTCGACGCGAGCGCGCGTGCACAGCCTTCAGCACCCGGAGCTCCCAGTTTCGGTCTTTGTTGTCACCTTTTCGGACATCTCGATGTCATGACACCGCACGCTCGGGCTGTTTGGGCATAGTTCTTTGGAATCAGTTCCTTGCGGCAATCAGCCGTTCAGGACGAGTTCCAAGCGAGCCGGGGCGCCAACCACCGATGTCACCGGGATCCCCCAGTCCTGCTGCGTGACGTGGCAGGCCGCGTGCTCCACGTCCACGTCGCAGCTGGCTGCGGACGCCGCCACGTGCAGCACTCCCTCGGATCCCTGCACCACGAGCTCGCGCACCAGGTCCGTGGAGGTGCCGGCCCCCGAGACCAGCAGCTCCGGCGGCGTGGCCGTCACGGTCAGCCGGGTCGACGGCCCGAAGGACTCGTCGAGCTTCTGCCCCGGCGGCGGCGTGAACACGACCGTCAGGGTCAGCGCTCCGGGCGCCACCTCCGTCACCGGACGCTGCGTCCGCTGCGCGACCCCGTCCACCACGAGAGCCTCGTCCGGCAGCCGCAACCGGGTCACCCGGTGGGCCGCCGACTCCACGACCAGCAGGTGCTCGCCGTCGACGACCGCGTCGCTGGGCTCGGCCAGCCCGGTCATCAGCGTGCTCAGGGTGTCGGTCGCCGGGTCGTACCGACGGACGGCGCCGTTGTAGGTGTCGGAGACGGCGACGCTGCCGTCCGGGAGCGCCGTGACGCCGAGCGGGTGCTGGAGGAGGGCCTCGCCCGCGGGTCCGTCCCTGTGGCCGAAGTCGAACAGGCCGGTGCCCACGGCCGTACCGACCGAGCCGTCGGCGTACCAGCGGAGCGCACTCGTCTCGGAGTCGGCGAACCAGAGCCGGTCGGTGCCGGCGGTCAGTCCGCTGGGCTGGGCGAGGTACGCCGACAGCGCCGCCCCGTCGTGCAGGCCCTCTCCGGTGGTACCCGCCAGGACGGAGACGGTCTCCCCGTCGTACCCCCAGAGCTGGTGCGTCCCTGCCATGGCGACCACGACCCGGCCGTCCCAGACCGCCACGTCCCAGGGCGTCGACAGGTTCGTCTCGAGAGCCGGGCCGCTCGTCGCGTCACCGGGTCGCCAGACCCGGCCCGTCCCGGCGACCGTCTGCACGTCCCCCGTCGCGACGTCGAGAACGCGGAGCAGGTGGTTGGCGGTGTCGGCGACGAGCACGTGGCCGCTCTCGAGCAGTGCCAGGCCCTGCGGCTCGGCGAAGCTGGGCCGCGTGCCGTCCTGCCGGCCTCGCGTCCCGGAGCCGATGCGTCGGACCACCTCGAGGTCCTCGTCGAGGACGACGAGCGAGTGGTGCGCGGAGTCGGTGACGAGCAGCCCGCCGTCCGGCAGCCGGACGGCCTTGCCGGGGAAGAGCAGCGGGGAGGAGCTCGGCGACGGCGGGACGTACGGCGAGTCCCCTCGTCGCAGCGTCCCCTTGGCCTCGTGCTCAGCGACCAGGCCGTCAAGGAGCCGACCGATCCCCTCGACGTGGCCCTCGCCCGAGGACACGTGCACGACGTAGCCCTCCGGGTCGACCAGCACGAGCGTCGGCCACGCCTTCACGGCGTACTGCTTCCACATCGACAGCTCGGGGTCGTCGAGGACCGGGTGGTGGATCTCGTACCTCTCGACCGCGGCGACGAGCGCGTCGTGGTCGGCCTCGTGCACGAACTTCGGGGAGTGCACGCCGATGACCGTCAGCACGTCGTCGAACCGCTCCTCGAGCGGACGCAGCTCGTCGAGGACGTGCAGGCAGTTGACGCAGCAGAACGTCCAGTAGTCCAGCAGGACGAAGCGGCCGCGCAGCTCGGCGAGTGTCAGCGGCTCGGACCCGATCCAGCTCCTGCCCGCGAGCTCGGGGGCCCGGACCTTCGCCATGACCGCCAGACTAGGCCGGGCGGCGCCTCAGCAGCAGCCCCAGCGCGAGCAGGAAGCCGGCTGCCAGCGGCAGACCGGTGCCGAGGCCGGTGGCCGCCAGACCGCCGCGCGGGCCGCTCGCCGTCGGGGTCTTCGCGACCGGTGTCGTGACGACCGTGATCGGCGTCTTCTCACCGAGGCCGTTCAGGCCCGCCCCGCTCAGCTGGCGGATCGCCAGGCCCTGCGCGTCGTTCGCGCCCTCGCCCGACTTCAAGGTCGGGCCGGCCGCGGCGATGCACTTCACGGAGGTGCAGGTGTCGACGGCAGAGGCCCAGAGCGCCTTGGACTTCGGCGCGATGACCACGTCGATGAAGTCGTACATGCCGGCGCAGCGGTCCAGGCACGGCCCGCGGTGGATGGGGTCCTTCGCGGGCGCGACGGTGGAGGAGTGGAAGGTCGGCGGCTGGGAGAGCGCGTTGGTGCTGACCTCGACGTAGTAGTTCCAGGGCCGCGCGCCGCTCGCCTCGCGCGAGGTGCTGCCCGGGAACGAGATCGCGACGTGCCCCGGCTCCTGCGCGTCGATGCTGGGGAAGTTCACCGCGGCGACGCCGGGCGGCGCGATCAGGTAGGCCTTGCCCCAGGTCTGCCCGTGGTCCCGCGAGACCGACATGTAGGGGAGCAGGTCGTCGGCGCCGAACCAGACGTAGTAGAGGTTGCCCGCGGTGTCGGAGGCGATGGACGTCTGGTGGCTGGCCACCGCCATCTTGTTGACCTTGACGTCCTTCCAGGTCGTCCCGCTGTCCTCGGAGATGGCCACCCAGCCCTGGCCGCAGTGGCCCTTCGGAAGGAACAGCCGCCCATCAGGGTCGGTGATGATGTGGCCGTGCAGGCTGCCGCAGACCTGCAGCCCGGTGCCCTCCTCGCCGTTGCCCGGGTCCACACCGAGGAACGGGTAGCTGCCTGTGAAGGTGAAGGTCCGGCCGCCGTCGAGGCTGCGGGCGCACTGCACGTCGGCAACCTTGTTGACGCAGTAGTAGACGATCTTCGGGTAGCCGATCGTGAACAGGCCACCGCGGGGCTTGCCGGTGACGACGGTCTGGTGGTCGTCGACGGGCGCCTCGCAGGCGAGCGGATTGCCGACCTGCCACGTCTTGCCCTCGTCATCGCTCCACTGCAGGAACGAGCAGCCGACTGTGAGGTCGTCGTTGAAGATGCGGCCGGTGTCGGGATCGACGTAGAGGTAGGGGTCCAGGGTGGTGGGCGGCGTCGGCTGACCGGCGATGAGGGGCGACACGTTGTGCCAGCTCGTGTTGCCGTCGCTGCTCGAGTAGATCAGCGTGCGCGGGGTCGCGGGCGAGACGCCGTCGAAGTCGGCGGCCGTGATGAACGCGTTGCCCGCCTTCGTCACGCCGATCGTCGGCTCGGACGCCTTGCGCCCGATCTTGGTGGCGGCGAGGAGGAGCGGTGCCGTGTCCTTGACGACCTTGGTGGTCGGGTAGGTGGCGGGCGGCGCGGTGCCCAGCGGGATCTCGAGGTACGACGGTGCTGTCGCCGAGCCGTAGTGCGCGGTGAGGTCCTGGCCGGCGTCGACGTACTGGGGAGCGCCGACGAGCTGCAGCCTGCTCTTGACAGTCCCGTCGACGTCGACCTTGACGGTGTAGACGTGGGCCGTGCCGTCGGCGTTGGTCACCCCGGACGAGGCCTGGCCGATGACCTTCTGGTCCTTGGTCCCAGGGTCGGCGATGAGGCCGACCTGCAGGTTGTTGGCCGCGGCCAGCGGGTCGTGCGTCGACCAGAACCAGCTGATCTTCACCGTGCCCTTGAGGGTGCCGTGGTAGCTGCCCGTCCAGTAGGCGTTGGACCCGTCGCTCGCGGAGTCGGGCCCTCCGGAGCTGAGCACGTTCGTCGCCTGCGTCTGGTCGCTGCTGCCCGCCGGGGCGGTCCGGGTGAAGCCCGCGGCCGGTCGCGCACCCAGCAGGTAGTAGCGGATCGACGGGATGACGGGCTCCACCGGCTTGACGTACGGCACCGCGGTGAACGCCTGGGTGACCAGTCCCTTGGTCGCCGGCGGCAGCTTCGCGGCCGCCTGGGAGCTCGGGGCGGACACCAGCCCGACCGTCAGGGCCACGGCCGAGGCGGCGAGCAGGGTCGCGCGAAAGCGGGTACGGCGGAGCACGGGCACCTCGTGGGAGCTGGGTGGAGCGGGGGTGCCGTCCCTTTCGCCGTGAAACGCCCGGTTCCTGCCGCCACCCCGTGCTCGATCGACGGAACCGCGAGCAGGTCGGGCTTGGTCAGGTCCAGGCGAGGGCGGTGGCGGGGTCGGCGAGCACGCGCGCGACGTCAGCGAGGAACTGCGACCCGAGGGCACCGTCGACGTTGCGGTGGTCGAAGGACAGCGCGAGCTGGGTGACCTGCCTGATCGCGATCTCGCCCTCGTGCACCCACGGGGTGGGCCGGATGGCGCCCAGGCACAGGATCGCCGACTCGCCCGGGTTGATGATCGGCGTGCCGTTGTCCACGCCGTAGGTCCCGACGTTGGTGATGGTGATCGTGCCGTGCTGCATGTCGGCCGGCGCCGTCTTGCCGTCGCGCGCCGTGGTCACCAGCTCCTGCAGGGCGTGGCCGAGCTCGACGAGCGTCAGGCCGTCGGCGTCCTTGATGTTGGGGACCAGCAGACCCCGCGGCGTGGCCGCGGCGATCCCCAGGTTCACGTAGTCCTTCACCACGATCTCGGAGTCGGTGAAGGTGCTGTTGATGTCGGGGTTGCGCTTCACGGCGAGCAGCAGCGCCTTGGCGACGAGCAGCAGCGGCGTGACCTTGACGCCCGCGAAGTCCGGCATCGCCTTCAGCCGCTGGACGAGCTCCATCGTCGGCGTCACGTCGACCGTGACGAACTCCGTCACGTGCGGCGCCGTGAAGGCGCTGTCGACCATCGCCTGGGCGGTCATCTTGCGCACCCCCTTGACCGGGATGCGGCGCTCGCGGGTGCCCGGCTCCCAGGCCGGGACCGCCTTCGGTGCCAGGGATCCCGCCGCCTCGACGTCGGAGCGGGTGATCACGCCACCTGTGCCGGTGCCGGTGAGCGAGCTCAGGTCGACGCCGAGCTCCTTGGCGAGCTTGCGCACCGGCGGCTTGGCCAGCACGCTCAGTGCGCCCATGGTCTGGGCGGCGGCCAGGCCGACGGCCGCGGCCGACACCCGGGCAGCCGTCTCGGGCA
>JAODNF010000175.1 GCA_025464915.1 Frankiales bacterium
CTGCGATCCGCCGCGCCGACGCACCTGCGGGGGGTGTCCGAGCACGTCACCTCGCGCCTCACACCGCAGGAGCTCGACCAGCTCAAGCTGCTCATGCTCAAGCTCGGGGACGGTTCCAGCGAGCCGCAGGCCGGTGGCTGCGGTGCGGCCGAGGGCGTGAGCTGACCCGCAAGGACGTCGTACGGCGCTCCGTGTCGCTCGGCGTCGCCGTCGGCCTCTACGGCACCTCCTTCGGTGCCGCAGCGTCGGCCGCCGGCTTCTCGGTCCTGCAGGCGTGCGCGACCTCGCTGCTGGTCTTCACCGGCGCCTCGCAGTTCGCCCTGGTCGGCGTGCTCGGCGCCGGCGGCTCGGTCGCGGCAGGGGTGGCGAGCTCGGTCCTGCTGGGGGGACGCAACGGTCTCTACGCCGTGCTCCTCGCCGAGGTCGTACCCGCCCGTGGTGCCAGGCGCGTGGCCGCCGCGCAGATCACGATCGACGAGAGCACGGCGGTCGCCACGACGTCGCCGGAGGGCCTCGAGCCGGTCGGGTTCTGGTGGACCGGACTGACCGTCTACGTGATGTGGAACCTGTCGACGCTCGTCGGGGCGGCGTCCGCATCCGCCATCGATCCGCAGGCCGTCGGTCTCGACGGCGCCGTCGGAGCTGCCTTCCTCGGGCTGCTGTGGCCACGGCTGCGCGAGGCCTGGCCGGTGGCCCTCGGCGGAGCGGTGCTCGCCCTGGTCGCCATCCCTCTCACCCCGGCCGGCGTCCCCGTCCTCGTCGCCGGCCTGGCCGTCCTGCCTGCCCTGGTGCGGCGGTGATCTGGACCGCGGTGCTGCTCACCGCCGCCGGCTGCTTCGGCTTCAAGATGGCGGGCTGGACCGTTCCCTCCTCGGTCCTCGAACGACCGCTCCTCCGGCGCGGAGCGACGCTGCTTCCCGCAGCGCTGCTGTCCGCTCTCGTGATGACGCAGGTGTTCGGCGAGGGGAGGGCGCTCGTGCTCGACGCACGACTCGTGTCGCTCGTGGTCGGAGCGCTCTGCTTCTGGCGCCGGCTGCCGTTCCTGGTCGCGCTCGTCGCCGCGGCGGCGGCCGCCGCACTGGTGCGCGCGCTGGCGTGACCCGCGCAGCTCCGCTCGGGGTCGCGGCTGGTGAGCGGTGCTTGGCGTCCTGGTCAGACGACGCAGCGCTCGTAGACCCTCGCGTCCTTGGCCGTGACCGTGCCCGACGCGGTGACCTTGTCCTTCTGAACAGCTTGATCCTCATGGAGCTCCTCACTGGGTTGGTGACAGGGAGAGCCCGCAGGAGCCCCTCAGGTTCGCTACCGCTTCCGCCCGGGTCGCCGTCAGAGGGAGGCGAGTGCCTTCAGCGCCTCGGTCCAGGCCTGCGACGACGGGTCGAGGTGGGTGAAGTGGTCGCCGGGCACCTTCACCAGGCTGGTCGAGGGGGAGGCCGCGACGTAGTCCTCGCTCTGGGACAGGGGGACGATGCCGTCGTCGACGCCGTGCACGATCACGGTCTTCACCCCGGAGGGGACGAGCGAGAGCGGGTCGGCGAGCGGCAGGTGCTCCTCGCCCTGGAGCAGGGCGGCGACGGCCCCGCCGCCCAGCCCGAGCGCGATGGCCTTGCGGAACGAGGCGACAGGGGCCTGTGGCACGGCGAGGGCGGGGACGACGTGCGTACCCGCTCCCGGTGCACCTGCTGGGAGCCGGGAGCGCGACGCGAGCCACAGCGAGAGCTGGCCTCCGGCGGAGTGGCCGACGACGGCGACCCGGGCCCTGTCGATGCGGTCGGCGTAGTGGCCGCGGAAGGCGTGGTCGTAGGCAGCGGCTGCGTCGGTCAGGGTGGCGGGCCAGGGGTCGGACGAGGGCGCGTAGTCGATGTTCCAGACCAGAAAGCCCTTGGCGGCGAGGTCGGCGGCGACGGCGTTCTCGAGCGTGAGGTCGTAGGAGTCGCGCCAGTAGCCGCCGTGGACCAGCACGACGAGCGGCAGGCTCCCGGTCACGGCCGGCAGCCACCACTCGCCCTTCTGCCGGGCGGTCGTGCCGTAGGCCTCGACGAGGCGGACGGTGCCCTTCGCGACCTCGGGCTCAGGCGTCATCGGGCTGCAGGCGACGACGGCGAGCAGGCTGAGCACGGACCGACGGGAGAGGCGCACACAGAGCCTTCGTACCAGGGCCTCAGGTGGACGCGCCGCCGGTCGCTGTCGGCATGGCGCGGGTCTCGCGGGACAGGAGCGCCATGACCCGCTCCTCGAGGAGCATCGGCTCCACCGGCTTCGCGAGGAAGTCGTCGGCACCGGCGTTGCGGGCCTCGCGCTCGACGTCCGGTGAGGAGGCGCCGGTGAAGAGCACGAGCGGCAGCAAGAGCGTCTTGGGGTCGGACCGGACGAGCCGGATGAACTCGACGCCTGAGAGGTCCGGCAGCCCGTTGTCGACGAGCACCCCGTCGAACTCCTGCGAGCCCAGCAGGCCCAGCGCCGTGTCCGAGTCGAGCGCCGTGACCACCTCGGCCGACCCGGCGAGCGCCGCCTCGATGAACTTGCAGACGCTCTCGTCGTCGTCGACGACGAGCAGCCGCGGCGTCCGCTCGGGCTTCGGCAGGTCGTGGTGCACGGGGTGGTCGACCACGGTGCGGCACCAGGGGCACGTGCTCCACTCGGCGTCGAGCTGCCTCTCGCAGCCCTTGCACCGGTCGCGGTCGACCAGGGCGCCGTCCCACGGGCAGCAGACCATGTCGTCGGCGAGGGCCCGTGCACAGGTGGGGCAACGCGGACCGGCGACGGCGTCCACGTGGGTGGCGCGCAGCACCTCCTCGTAGGTCGTCTCGCCGCGGTGCGCGGCGGCGAGGGCCGACGCCCGCAGCGTCGTCATGCCGTGCTCGCGGGCCGCGGCACCGATGGCGGCCTCGGTCGGGGTGCTGAGCAGCACCTTGCGCAGAGCCGCCGTGACGGGCAGCACCTCGAAGATGCCGGTGCGTCCTCGGTAGCCGGTGCCCCCGCACTCGGAGCAGCCCTTGCCCCGGGTCGGGCGCGCCCCTTCGAGGTCGACCTCTGCGAGGCCGAGCAGCGACAGCGTGCGGGGCGAGGGGACGTACTCCGCGGCGCACGACGCGCACGGCCGGCGGACGAGGCGCTGCGCGACGACCAGCGTGAGCGAGGACGCGACCAGGAAGGGCTCGACGCCCATGTCGACCAGCCGCGTGATGGCGCTCACGGCGTCGTTGGTGTGCAGGGTCGTGAGGACCAGGTGACCGGTGAGCGACGCCTGCAGCGCGAGCTCGGCGGTCTCCTGGTCGCGGACCTCGCCGACGAGCACGATGTCCGGGTCCTGGCGCAGGACGGACCGGAGGCCGCGGGCGAAGGTCATGCCCGAGCGCTCGTGGACCTGCACCTGGGTGATGCCGGCGACCTGCACCTCGACGGGGTCCTCGAGGGTGACGATGTTGCGGTCGGGGGTGCTGACCTGCTGGATGGCGGCGTACAGGGTGTTGGTCTTGCCGGAGCCCGTCGGGCCGGTGATGAGGATCAGGCCCTGCGTCTGGATCAACGAGCTGCCGAGCGTCTCGAGCTGCGAGGGGGTCAGGCCCGTCTTGCTGAGCAGGGGGACGTTCTCGGCGCGGGGGAGCAGCCGGATGACGACCTTCTCCCCGTGCAGCGTCGGGAGGGTCGAGACGCGGGCCTCCACGGTGGACCCGTCGACCGTCAGCTTGGCGCGCCCGTCCTGCGGACGGCGCCGCTCGGCGATGTCCAGGCCGGACACGATCTTCATGCGGCTGACGGCCGCGGCGGTCGCGTTGCGCGGCACCGTCATGACGTCTCGCAGCAGGCCGTCCACGCGGTAGCGTATGCGGAGCTCGCCAGCCTGCGGCTCGATGTGGATGTCGGAGGCGCGGGCGCGCACGGCGTCGGCGAGGATCACGTCGACGAGGCGGACGATCGGCGCGGTGTCGGTGCTGGCGGACGAGAGGTCGTCGTAGGGCTCGGTCTCGTCGTCGAGCCCCTCGAACAGGGTGCTGACATCGGCGCTCTCCTCGGAGAGCGACCAGGCCCGGCCGAGGTGCTCGCGCACCTGGCTCTCCGTCGCGACGACCACGACGACCTCGAAGGCGTTCGTGTAGAGGCGCACGTCGTCCAGGGCGACGACGTTCGTCGGGTCGGACGTCGCCACGCGCAGCCGGCTGCCCTCCTTGGCGAGCACGAGGACGTTGCTCCGCTCGGCGACCGCACGTGGCAGCAGCCGGACGTGCTCGGGCACGACCATCGTGCGCCCGAGGTCGACGAGCTCGAGCCCAAGGGCTACCGCGAGCGCCTCGGCGACCTGTGCCTCGGTGACGAGCCCCATCTCGATGACGACCGAACCCAGCCGGGGCCGCTGCTGGCCCGGGAGCACGTCACGCTGCTTCTCCAGCGCCTCGGACAGCTGCTCGGTGGTCAGCAGCCCGGAGTCGACCAGCACCTCGCCGATCCGGCGTCGGGCGTTGCCGATGGGCTGCGCGGGGGCAGCGGACAGCGGGACGGCCTTGGGCAGGGGGCCTTCGGGGGACGGCACGGCACTCACTGTGCCGTCTTCGACCGTTTCCGACCAGAAGTGAAGGCCGGCGGGGCTCTTGCCCTAGGCGCTGTCCGCCTCACCGTCGAACGGCTCGGAGAGCTTCTGGGGCGTTTCCGTCTTCTCCTTCTCGCGCGAGCGCCGCTTGCGCTCGGCGCGCTTCTCGCGCTCCTCGCGCTGCAGCCGGGCCTGCTGGTCGTAGACGCCCTCGCTCGTGCGGGCCACGACCTCCTCGGTCAGCTCGCGGAGCTGGTCGCGCAGGAAGTCACGGGTCGCCGTCTCGCCCAGGCTCAGGCGCAGGGCGGCCAGCTCGCGGGTGAGGTACTCGACGTCCGCCTGCAGCCGCTGGTTGGCGCTGCGGTCCTCCTCGAGCGAGACCCGGTCGCGGTCGGCCTGCCGGTTCTGCGCGAGCAGGATGAGCGGAGCCGCGTACGACGCCTGCAGCGACAAGATCAGCGTCAGGAGAGTGAAGTTCGTCCGCTCGGGGTCGAACTGCCAGCCCCGGGGGACGGCAGAGTTCCAGGCGAGCCAGACCAGGCAGAAGACGGTGAGGTAGACGAGGAAGCGGCTGGTCCCGAGGAACCGCGCGATCCGCTCGGACAGCCGACCGAAGGCCTCCGGGTCATAGTGCGGGCGCGGGAACGCGCCGCGCTGCGCGACCGGCTGGTCCAGGCGGGCGCGTCCCGGCTGCCTGCGCGGCGCGCGCTCAGCCATGCCTGCGCTCCCGGGCCTCTCGCCAGTCGTCCGGAAGGACGGCGTCGAGCACGTCGTCGACGGTGACTGCACCGAGCAGGTGACCGTCGTTGTCGACGATGGGGACCGCGACGAGGTTGTACGTCGCCAGGTGCCGCGTCAGGTCCCCGAGGGCGCACTCCGGGGGCAGCGGGTCGATGTCTGTCTCGAGGACCGCGCCGAGCAGGGTCGAGGGCGGCTCGCGCAGCAGCCGCTGGAAGTGCGCCGTGCCGAGGAAGCGGCCGGTCGGCGTCTCGAAGGGGGGCCGCACGACGTAGACCTGGGCGGCGAGCGAGGGCGCGAGATCGACGTGCCGGATCCGGGCGAGCGCCTCGGCCACCGTCGCCCCCGGCGCGAGGATGACCGGCTCGCTGGTCATGAGTCCACCGGCGGTGTCCTCGCCGTACGCGAGCAGCTGGCGCACCGGAGCGGCCTCGTCGGGCTCCATCAGCTCGAGCAGGCGCTCCGCGTCGGCCGGCTGCATCTCGCCCAGGAGGTCGGCAGCGTCATCGGGGGACATCGCCTCCAGGACGTCGGCGGCGCGCTCGTCCTCCAGCCCGGACAGCAGCTCCACCTGCTCGTCCTCGGGCATCTCCTCGAGGACGTCGGCGAGCCGCTCGTCGTCGAGGGCGTTCGCGATCTCGCCGCGTCGCTTGTCCGAGAGGTCGTGCAGCACACCCGCCAGGTCGGCCGGCCGGAGCTTCTCGAGGACGGCGAGCAGGTTGGCCGCGCCCTGCTCGTGCTCGGGGAGGGTGAGCCCGTCGATCTCCGTCCAGTCGAGGGTGAGCAGCTCGCTGCGGCGCCGGCCGCGGCCCTTGCGGACGGCGACCTTCGTGACGAGCCAGTCGGTCCTGGTCTGCTCCATCGCGACGTCGACGACGGTCGCCTGACTGCCGTCCTCGAGGGTCACGTTGCGGTCGAGGAGCTCGGTCACGACCAGGCTCTCACCGGCGCGCTGCTCGAAGCGACGCAGGTTGATCGTGCCTGTCGTAAGGATGACCGCGTCGCTCTCGACGGAGGTCACACGACCCATGGGGACGAAGATCCGGCGACGTCCCTGGATCTCCACGGCGAGCCCCAGGACGCGCGGCGCCTCCTTGCCCGCGCGCAGCGTCACGACGACATCACGAGCGCGGCCGACCTGGTCGCCGTTGGGGTCGAAGACGGGCAGGCCGGCGAGCCGCGCGACGAAGACCCGACCGACAGTGCTCACGTGCGTGAACGCTACCGCCGGGAAGGGCCCTCACCGCGGTACGGCACGATCACCGGCATGACTGTCATGGACCGCTTCTCCCTCACCGGCAAGGTCGCCCTCGTGACCGGTGCCTCCTCCGGCCTCGGGGTCGCCATCGCTCAGTGCCTCGCCGAGGCGGGCGCCGACGTCGTCCTCGGCGCGCGCCGGGTCGAGAGGCTCGACGACACCAGGCGCCTCGTCGAGGCGACCGGCCGCCGGGCTCTCGCGGTGCAGACGGACGTCAGCGACCCCGACCAGTGCACGGCCATGGTCGCCGCGGCGGTCGAGGCGTTCGGCAAGGTCAACGTCCTGGTCAACAACGCCGGGATCGGCTCCGCGTACCCCGCGACCCGCGAGACACCCGAGCAGTTCCGCAGCGTCATCGACGTGAACCTCAACGGTCAGTACTGGATGGCGCAGGCCTTCGGCCGGGCGGTCACGGAGGGGGGCTCGCTCATCAACATCTCCAGCGTCCTCGGGCTCCGTCCTGGCGGCATCCCGCAGGCCGCCTACGCCGCGTCGAAGGCGGGCCTGCTCGGCCTGACCCGCGACCTCGCCGCGCAGTGGACCGGGCGCAAGGGCATCCGCGTCAACGCGATCTGCCCCGGCTACTTCCCCAGCGAGATGACCGACGAGCTCGACCCGCGAGAGGGCGAGCTGGTCAAGATGATCACGCCGGCCGGGCGCTACGGCGAGCCCTACGAGGTCGGCGACGCGTGCGTCTTCCTCGCGAGTGACGCTGCCTCCTACATCACGGGCGTCTCGCTGTGCGTCGACGGCGGGATGGTCATGCCGTGACCCGGACGGGCTTGTCGCAGTGGGGCTGACCCTCGGCTACGAGGTCGTCGACGTCTTCACCGACCGGGCCTTCTCCGGCAACCCGCTCGCGGTCGTCCTCGACGCCGACGACCTCTCGACCGGCCAGCTGCAGGCGATCGCGCGGGAGTTCAACCTGAGCGAGACCGCCTTCCCGATGAAGGCCACTGAGGGCTCTACCTACCGGCTGCGGGTGTTCACGCCCACCACCGAGATCGACTTCGCCGGGCACCCGTCCGTCGGCAGCGCGTCCGTCCTCCACCGTCTCGGCCGCATCGACGCCGGTCCCAACGTGCAGGACTGCGGGGCGGGGCTGCTGCCGGTCGAGGTCACCGCCGACGGCGTGACCATCGCCGGTGGGACGCCCACCCTCGGCGGTCCCCTCGACCCCGCACCACTGCTCGAAGCCCTTGGGCTGAGAGAGGACCATCTCGCCGGGGCTGCCCCGCGGGTCGCCGGCGTCGGCCTCGAGTGGACCTTCCTGCAGGTGCGGCAGGACGCGCTCGACGCAGCGGTCCTCGACAACGCCAAGGTGGTCGCGGCGGGATCCAGCGGCATCGCGCTCGTGCACGTCGACGGTGCCGAGGTGACGGCCCGGGTCTTCGCCGGAGGTGTCGGCATCCCCGAGGACCCGGCCACCGGGTCTGCGGCCCTGGCGCTCGGCGTGTGCCTCGCACCGGACCTCCCGGACGGGACTCACCGCTACGTCGTCACGCAGGGAGTCCACCTGGGCCGGCCGTCGAGCCTGTCGTGCACGGTGAGCGTCGTGTCAGGTTCCGCGACCAGGACGACCGTCACCGGGCAGACCGTCGCCGTGGCCAGGGGCGAGATCGCGGTCCCCTGACAGGATGGCCGGGTGACCGCCTCGACGATGCAGCCCGTGGGCGTCGTCCGACCTCCTGCGCGCGACCTCGGGATCATGGTCGTCGCACTGCTCGCCGTCTCGACCAGCGGCCCGCTCATCGCGGCGACCGCGGCACCGGCACTGGCGATCGCGTTCTGGCGCAACGCCATGGGCGGCGGGGTGCTCCTGCCGATCGCACTGCTCCGCAACCGCGCCGAGCTGCGGGGGCTGTCGCGGCGCGAGCGGCAGCTGGCGCTGCTCGCCGGGCTGATGCTCGCGCTGCACTTCGCGACCTGGATCCCCGCCATCGACTACACCTCGGTCGCGAGTGCGACAGCCCTGGTCGCGACGCAGCCGGTCTGGTCCGCCCTGATCGGCATGGCTCGCGGCGAGCGCATCGCAGGCCGGGTCTGGATCGGCATCGCCGTGTCATTGAGCGGCGCCCTGCTGCTGACCGGGGCCGACCTGCAGGTCTCCGGGGACGCCCTGCTCGGCGACGGCCTCGCGATCCTGGGTGGCATCTTCGCTGCCGCGTACATGACCGCCGGCAGCGAGGTGCGGCGCTCCGTGTCGACGACGGCCTACACGGCGATCTGCTACTCGACGACCGCCGTCCTGCTGGCCGTCACCTGTGTCGTCGGGGGGCAGGCGCTCTCCGGTTACGACGGCCGGGACTGGCTCAAGCTGATCGCCCTCACGGCCGGCGCGCAGCTGCTCGGGCACTCCCTGTTCAACGTCGTGCTCCGGACGACGAGCCCGACTGTCGTCAGCCTGTCGATCCTGTTCGAGATCCCCGGCGCCGCCGTCATCGCGGCGGTCTTCGTCGCGAACCAGCACGTGCCCTGGCTTGCCATCCCGTCCGTGGCCCTGCTGCTCATCGGGCTGGCGGTCGTCATCAGCTCCAGCACCCGCACGCCCAGCGTTCCCGTCGAGTAGGAGAGATCCCGTGCGTTCCAGGCGTTCCGTCCTCGCTGTCCCGGGCAGCGACCCGCACAAGCTCGAGAAGGCCAAGGGCTTCGCCAGCGACGCGGTGTTCCTCGATCTCGAGGACGCCGTCGCGCCCGCGGACAAGGCCGCGGCACGCGGGCACGTCGTCGACGCCCTCACCTCGGGCGGCTGGGGGTCGCGGGTGCGCACCGTCCGCGTCAACGACCTGTCGACGAAGCACACCTACCGCGACGTCATCGAGGTCGTCGAGGGGGCCGGCCGCCACCTCGACGCGATCGTGCTCCCCAAGGTCAGCGGCCCGGACCACGTCGTGTGGCTCGACCTGCTGCTGACGCAGATCGAGACGACCATGGGATACGACGTCGGCGGGATCGGGATCGAGCCCCAGGTCGAGACGGCGGCGGGCTTGCTCTGGGCCAGCGACATCGCTGCGGCCAGCCCCCGTGTCACGTCGCTCGTGTTCGGCCCCGGCGACTTCGCCGCCGACCTGGGACTCGCGTCGGAGTTCGTCGGCGCGGAGCCGTTCCTGGGCGCCTTCGACCCGGCCCTGCTCACCATCCGGGCGGCAGCCACGAGCGCCGGCGTCATGGCGGTCGACGGTCCGTGGCAACGGGTCGCCGACCTCGACGGATTCCGGGCCCGCGCTACCCGCAGCGCGCAGCTCGGGTTCGACGGCACCTGGGTGCTGCACCCGTCCCAGGTAGACGTGGCCCACGAGGTCTTCACCCCGACGCGTGAGGCCTACGACCGGGCGAAGGCCGTCGTCGCGGCGGTCGACGAGGGCCGGGGCGTCGCGATGCTCGGCGATGTCATGGTCGACGCGGCCAGCCGCGCACTGGCGCTGCGCACCCTGGCGCGTGGCGAAGCGGGCGGTCTCGCCTGACCTCCGGAGCGTCGGGTGGTGGTGACAGGGCGTGGGGGGCAGGCCACGCCGCCCCGATGAACACGCTCCAGTGAGCGTTCTCACGTCCTGCGGGTGGCTACCGGCGGGTAGCCGGTGGGAGACTCTTCCGTAACGCTGCTGGCACGACTCCGTCGTGACCATGACGAGGGAGCACGATCCATGGGACGCCTGGCCAACACAGAGGGCCTCACCGAGATCCAGACGGAGATCCTCTCCGCGGTCCGGACCTTCGTGGACAAGGAGATCATCCCCTACGCCACGGAGCTCGAGCACAAGGACGAGTTCCCCGAGGCGATCGTCGAGGGCATGAAGGAGATGGGGCTGTTCGGCCTCATGATCCCGGAGGAGTTCGGCGGGCTCGGCGAGTCCCTGCTGACCTACGCCCTCGTCGTGGAGGAGATCGCGCGCGGCTGGATGAGCGTCTCCGGCGTCATCAACACGCACTTCATCGTGGCCTACATGCTCAAGCAGCACGGCACCCAGGAGCAAAAGGAGCGGCTGCTGCCGAAGATGGCCACCGGCGAGATCCGCGGCGCCTTCTCCATGTCCGAGCCGCACTGCGGCTCAGACGTCGCGGCCATCCGCTCCAAGGGCACCCCGGACGGCGAGTCCTACGTCCTCGACGGCCAGAAGATGTGGCTGACGAACGGCGCTCGCGCCGGCATCGTCGCGACGCTCGTCCGCACCGACGAGGGCGGCGACTCCGTCTACAAGAACATGACGACCTTCCTCATCGAGAAGGAGCCCGGCTTCGGCGAGACCGCCCAGGGCATCACGATCCCCGGGAAGATCGACAAGATGGGCTACAAGGGCGTCGAGACGACCGAGATGGTGATGGAGGCCGCTCGCGTCCCCGCCTCCTCGATCCTCGGCGGCGACGCCGGCCGCGGCCGCGGCTTCTACCAGATGATGGACGGCGTCGAGGTGGGTCGCGTCAACGTCGCGGCCCGTGCCTGCGGCATCTCGATCCGCGCCTTCGAGCTCGCGATCTCCTACGCCCAGCAGCGCCAGACCTTCGGCAAGCCGCTCACTGGCCACCAGGCCATCCAGTTCAAGCTCGCGGAGATGGCGACCAAGGTCGAGGCCTCGCACGCGCTGATGGTCAACGCCGCGCGCCTCAAGGACGCCGGCAAGCGCAACGACGTCGAGGCGGGCATGGCCAAGCTGCTCGCGTCGGAGTACTGCGCCGAGGTCACGCAGGAGGCCTTCCGCATCCACGGCGGCTACGGCTACGCCAAGGAGTACGAGATCGAGCGCCTCATGCGCGAGGCGCCGTTCCTGCTCATCGGCGAGGGCACGTC
>JAODNF010000184.1 GCA_025464915.1 Frankiales bacterium
TCAGCTGAGCACGCAACCCTGTCCACGGCAGCCTGTCTCGGCGGCTCGCTCATGGAGTCCTACGACCATCGACCCTGCTCCTGGGACTTCACACCGGTTGCCCCGGGAGCCGACAGTGCAGGAGACGGCCTGACGACGGGCTGGCAGAAGCACCTAGGAGCCCCCCATGTCCCGTACTCGCCTGCTCGGCCTCGCGGTCGCCGCGCCGCTCGCCGTCTTCGCGTTCCACCCCGGCGTCGCGTCCGCGTCGACCACCCCGACGTGCGACGGGCACCGCGCGACGCTCGTCGTGACAAGCCGGAGCCCCCACGTCGTCAGCGGGACCAGCCGCGCTGACGTCATCGTCGTCACCGCCGCCGGGCACGTCGTCAACGCCGGAGCAGGGAACGACATCATCTGCGGCTCCGGCGGCAACGACAGCCTCAACGGCAGCACCGGCAACGACCGCATCGAAGGTGGCGGCGGCAACGACATCGAGCACGGCAACGCCGGGGCCGACACCCTCAACGGGCAGGCCGGGAACGACATCCTCGACGGGGACGCCGGCGATGACCACCTCAACGGCGGCGACGGCAACGACCGCCTGTCCGGCGGTGACGGCGATGACCGCGTGGACGGCGACCAGGGCAGCGACGTCGACAACGGAGGGCATGGCAGTGACGACTTCACGACCGGCGCGAGCGACGACGTCCAGGACGACTCCGCCGGCGACAGCTCGCACGACTCGACCGACGGCGGTGGTGGCTCAGACTCCGGCTCCGGGCACGGCACCGACGGGTGACGGCCGGCGAGCACCGGCAGGGAGCAAGGGGTGACGACAGTGGTCACCCGGCGCTGGTGGGGCGGCGACGGCGCAGCACCGCGGCGCCCACGAGGAGCGCGATGCCGAGGGCACCGGCACCGGGAGTGTCCCCGGTAGCGGCCAGGTCCGGGTCTCCGGCCGCTGCGGGATCGCCCGGGTGTGCGGCGTGGTGGGAAGGATCGGCTGCCCCCGTGGCGGTGCACGACAGTCGGAGCGGCCGCTCGGCCGGTTCCGGCTTGGCCGGCGGGTCGGTAGGCGTGCCTTGGTCGGGCGGCACGAGCGGTCCGGTGCCCAGGTACGGCTCCTGGCCGGTGGTGGTGAAGCCGGCCGCGCGCGCCGCCGCGAGGTGGCTGTTCACGAGGTCGGCGCCGAGGTGCGGGTTGATCGTGAACACGCCTTCGTCGCCGCCGTCGGCGAGGGCGACGAACGGGTACTCGTAGGCCGGCGGGCTGTAGCCGACCTGGTCGTTCGCGGTCCCGATCAGGAAGGTGGCGCGGTCGGTGATGCGGGCCCGCAGCTCGGTGGCGTTCTGGGGATAGGCCTCCCCTGGGGTTGTGGCGAGGGCGACGTCGCCCACGCGCAGCAGCTGAGCCTCCGCTCGCACCAGGTTGCCGGTCGTGTACGGAGGCAGGACCGAGCGCATCAGGCCACCGAGTTCCGGAGCGCCGCTAGGCCCCGGCACGCCCTGCTCGTCGTAGAACAGCGCGACGAGCGCAGGGTCCTCGATCTCCTCCTGCAGGAAGGCCTGCTGCGCCAGGACCGGTCCGGCCGCCAACGGAGTGGCGCTGGCCAGTGCCGTCCCGACCCGTCGCGTGAGGATGTCGCCGTAGGCGGCGATCTGGACCAGCTGGTCCTTGCTGGCCGGTTGCTGCCCCTTCGGGAAGCGCGGCTGGGTGCGGCCCACGGCCCCGGGTACGACGACGGGGACCTCGCCGGGAAGCAGCCGTTCGAGGTCGCCGGCCACACGTCCGGGCCAGTCCGGGTCGATGACGTCGTGGCCGGCACGGTCCTTGATCTCGCCCGCGACGGTCGCGTGCACGCTGGCGTCGACCAGGGTCGAGATCGGCGCGCAGCTGGTGGCGTCCACCGCTTGCAGCACCCGGAGCTGGTTGTCGACGGGGTAGTCGGTCGGGTCGGCCGCCACCTGGCCGACGGTGCTCTGCAGGGAGGAGATGTCCGCGGTGCCGACGAGCAGCTCGGCGGGGCGCAGCGCGGCGACGGCTCGTCGGATCGCGCTGACGGTGCCGGCCTTGACGACGGACAGGTAGGGAGCGCCGTTGTTCGGCTGCGAGCCTCCGCCCCAGACCCCCACGCTGTCCGGGCTGTTGTGGGTGTGCGTGGCGCTGATGACCAGGTGCGAGGCCGGCACGCCAGTGACCCGGCTGGCCGCGGACCGGATGCCGTCGGCGCCGTAGCCCTCGCTGCCGAGCGGGTCCTCCTTGTACGCGGCGAAGTACCCCTGGCTGTCGATGGCAGTGAGGACCACCGTCTGACCGTTGCTGCAGGACCGCAGCGCGAGCGCCCGGGCGTAGAAGGGGTGCGCGGCCGACCGGCCGAGCCGCCCGATGCTGTACGCCGCCTCGGCGACCGGCCAGACGCGCGGGGTGATGTCGGCCTTGGCCGCACCGGCGAGGAAGGTGACGCCCGCGGGGCACCGGGTCGCGGCCTGCGCGTGCGGCGACAGCACCGCCAGCGCGGGCAGGAACGCCAGCGCTGCCACCAGGGCGCGGACTCTCACCGGCAGGGCCGGCCGTCGTGCGCGTTCTGCCCGGCGAGGGGATGGTCCCCGGTGCCCGACGGGTAGGTCGCGGTATTGGTGACGACCGAGCCGGACCGCACGTGGACGACAGCGTCCCAGGTCGCGGTGGTGCCCGGCAGCGAGGCGTGCAGGTGGTGGTCGCCGGCGCAGCCGACGTCGACGTACACGAACTGCGTCTTCTCCGTCGTCGTACGCACTGGCCTGCCGTCGAGGGTCACGACGGGCCGGGTGCCCACCTCGGCCCCGGGGATGCTGGAGTCTGCGCCGCGGGCGGAGTTCCAGTAGACGCCGACCGGGATCGTCAGGCCGTGCACGACGTCGTGCGGCCCCTGCGGGTAGCCCCAGACCTGGATGCCCGCCTTGAGCGGGTAGCGCAGCTCGTCGTTGCCGGCCGCGGCGGTGACGGGCTCGGCGGTCTCGGTGACCGCGAAGCCGAGGGCCGTGCCGTTGAGGACCTGCGCCTGGATGTTCTGGTCGGCCAGCGTGGGCCCGACGTTGTAGAGGTAGTGGTCGGCTGAGTAGTAGAAGGTCTGCGGATAGGCCCACTCCTCGAAGTAGTAGCCGAGCTGGTCCTGGGCGTTGCCGACGACGAACGTCGAGGCCGCGCCGGTCAGCACCTCGCGGATCGCACGGGTGACGTGGGGGAAGGCCTCGCCCGGTTCGCTGGCCACGGCGACGTCGCCGATCCGCAGCGTGGTGAACCAGACGCCGACGGCGTTGCCCGTCAGGTAGGGCGGCACGACGCTGCGGTCTGCGGTGGTCGAGCCGGCGATGGCTCCGTCGTGCGTGACCACGGGGATGTCCGGCAGCGCGTGGCCGTACATCAGCCCCAGCAGCAAGGGGTTGTTGCTCGGCACCAGCTGGTAGCTCTCCGCGCCCGCGACGACGGGGCTCGTCATCGCGTGGCCGTGCCGCTGCAGTGCTTCCAGTGCCGTCGAGCCGACCAGCGCACCGAGCCGGTCCAGCACGTCGTACGCCCGTGGGTAGCCCCTCGGCGTGGCGTTCTCCGGCCGGGCACGCGGTGCCGGTCGCGGGTCACCGGCCAGGCGCTTGTCGTCCCCCTGCATGGGAGTGGTCTGGTCGCCGAGCGTGCCCGCGGCCACGATGCCGATCCCGCCGACGTGCGCCTGCAGCCAACGGGCCGCGGCCCCGAAGTACTCGCTGTTCATCTCCGGCAGGTCGGGGCCGTACCCGATGTTGCCGTGCGCCGGGCTGCTGACCCAGGTCGCGACCGTACGGCCTCGCAGGTCGGTCGCCTGCAGTGCGGAGAGCTGCCCGTCGACGGGCCAGCCCTCGTTGGCGTTCGCCTGCCCCACGGTGACGTCGTTGACGTAGCCGATGTCCGCCGTGGCCCAGCGCAGGTGTGCAGGTCGGGCGGCCCGGCCCGCCGCCACGATCGCCTCGAGCGTCGCGTCGTACACGCGTCGGAGGTACGCCGGGTTCGTGTTCGCCCACAACCCGACAACCGTGGGGCACGAGTGGCAGTGGTTGCTGTTGACGATGATGTCCGCAGCCGAG
>JAODNF010000237.1 GCA_025464915.1 Frankiales bacterium
AGCATCGTCCCCGGCCGGGCCGGAGTGACAGTCCGGATCTGCACGGTGAGCAAGGGCGAGGCGCACCGGATCGACAGCGTCGTCACCCGCGATGACGGTCGATTCAGCGCAACGGAGCCACTCCGAGCGGGTACCACCTACATCGCCCAGAGCGTCGCTGACACCGCCAACGCCGCGGGACAGTCCAACCGCAGCGCCGTCGGCAGGTAACTCAGGCGACCGGAACTCGACAGCGTCAAGCCGGAGCCGCCACCATGCCGGCCACAGGGGGAGAAGTGCCGGTCCCGAGCGTAAGGACCGGGCCTTACCCTGAACTCGTGGCGTTGGATGACGAAGCCCTGCTGGACGAACTGCAACGGCTTGTCGCGGCCAGCCCGAGGGCGGCCGCCCGCTGGAGCACCCTCAGCGGGGAAGAGTTGCGCCCGCTCATCGGCTGGATCTGCCAGCCGAAGCTGGCAAGCTCTCGCCGCCGTCGCCTGCGGGAAGCCGTCCATGTTCTCGAGCGTCAACCGCTCGAGGAGACGGGTGGCATGAGGATTGTCGACGAGCTCTTCCCACCTGGCATCCAGGGTCCATCCATCTGGGACGCTATCTGGAAGTAGCCATTGAGATCCGGCTTCTTAACGGTCGGAGCTCGGTCAGCCCTCGCAGACTCGGATGATGTGCTCGAACCATTGCCTTGTCGTACGACTGCCTCGCGGGTCCCGGGCCATGAGATCGATGAAATGCTCGAGAAATGCTGTCGGTGAGTAGGCGTGCACCACCGGTATCCGGCGCTGCGCTGGCTTCCAGAAAAGGTGTCACATCTCGCGACTGCCGTCGCAATTGTGGAAGTATCCGGCTTCGTGAAGCTCAGGCGCAGGCTCATTGATCTGGACGCTCAGCTGGGGCTAGCCCCAAGAAACGACGAGTCCTGGTTGGCCTTCCACGGCCGCCGCAAGAAGGCCAGGTATCCCCTCGCAGTTGCACTCGGCGAGGCTGCGCGACGCATCGCGGATCTGGAACGTCGCGTTGCCGAACTTGAGGCCCACCGCCCGTAGTCGGCCTTCCAGCACGGGCGCCTGCGACGTGACGGAGAAGGAGCGGCGATGCCGAAGCAGATCAAGGGCAATCCCCGGCGCAAGCCACCGGAGCCCGCTAGGGATCACGCGGCTATTGACACATGGCTAGGCGAAATCATGCCGGCCATGCAACCGATCGTGACCAGTTTGGACGAGTCGATCCGGGCGCTGGTCCCCAACTTGAACTACGCCGTGAAGTTCCACCGTGCGTTCTACGGGCTGCCCGAACAGGGGTGGATCATCGAGATCGCCGCCTACTTCAAGTCGGTCAACGTCCTGTTCCTCGGCGGAGCGGACTTCGCGCCTCCACCGCCTCTCGGGAACACCGGGCGCACCCGGTACGTCAAGGTCACCACTGTCGATGAGGGACAGCGAGCGGAGCTACGTGCGTGGATCAAGATGGCCGGCCTCACTCGGGGGTGGTGCTGACGCCGGCGAAGCCCCCGCCGGCCACGTGACACGGACGTCGCCAACTGCTTTAGCTCGACGCAGGTCCAGCCTGCCTGGGCTCTCACGAGCAGATTGGACCCAGCCGTTAGTTCTCAGGCGTCGATGCGCCTAGCGGTGGCCGCCGCCCAGGACGGGTCTGGTCCGCGCCCGCGTGCGTGCACGACCAGCGCCGAGCTTCGCCATGGGCGACGGAGGTAGCTCCCTAGGGCTGGACCATGACGTGGAGTGTCTCTGGTCGGACGCCGTCGTGCTTCATTGCGGCGGCCGCCTCGGGTGAGGCAAGGACCTGCTGGAGCGCGTCGATGTCTGGGGCCTCTACGACCAGTCCGACGTGGTTCGAGCGATCCGAGTCGACGCAGGGTCGCGCCGAGATGCCAAGCGGCCCGAGGAGTTCCTCGCGCTTCGGCGATGCCAGCCAGTGCTCGACGTCCTCGACGTCGTGCGTGATCATCAGTGTGGACATGGGCGGAACGTCCCTTCGAGCATCGCGGCGCTCTGGCCAGTCGACGGCGTCGATGACGCGGACAGCGATGCAAGTCATTCTCGTCACTGGAGTGCCGGGCGGGAATGGCCATTTGGGAGTGCCGCGGTGTGGATCCTGCCGCCCTTATGTGTGTTGGCACTCGCCTTCGTCACGCCGAGTGTCCCCGAGACCTACCGGGCCTGGCGGGGGGACGGGCAGGCGGGACAGCTGGCGGTCGTCCGCGTGGAGTTCGGGAAACGCTGCCGCTACTTCGGGCCCTGGGTGAGTGAGGATGGGTCCCGCACGCTCGAGTCTGCGTGGGTGGACGATCTGAACAGGGACGACTGCCGCTATCGCATCGGTGGCCGCATCCGATCCCTCTTCGTCGGCAACCGCGAAACGGTCTACATCCAAGGCGATGAGGACTTCTGGTTCGCGAGTGTGATCTCGCTGTTCGCCGTGACCTACTTGACGGGTTTCGGCGCCCATGTCTTGCGCAGACGGAACCGCGGCTAGCTGCCGGCGGGTCCGACCCTCGCGCGCTGTCGGAAGCGCGTCACCCTTGCTGCCCATGACGGGTCGACTCGGGTGCGACGTGATCAGACGTCGCGGAAGGGCTCGATCTGCGCGCCGAGCGACGAGAGGCGCTGCGCCAGGTCCTCGTACCCGCGGTCGATCACGTAGACGTTGCGGAGCACGGAGACGCCGGGGGCGGCGAGCATCGCGAGCAGCAGCACGACCGCGGGACGCAGGGCAGGGGGGCACATGACCTCGGCGGCGCTGAAGCGGGTGGGGCCGTCGACCCAGACGCGGTGCGGGTCGAGGAGCGTCACGTGGCCTCCGAGGCGGTTCAGCTCGGTGAGGTAGATCGCGCGGTTCTCGTAGACCCAGTCGTGGATGAGGGT
>JAODNF010000243.1 GCA_025464915.1 Frankiales bacterium
TGACGCACGCGTCGCTCTGGGGGCTGGAGCGGTTCGGCGGCACCACCGACGGCGCCTACTACTGGCAGCGCGAGATGACGCCGCAGATGATCCGGCAGAACGACCCGAGCCAGTTCGCGGACCAGATCACGACGCCCATGCTCGTCATCCACGGCGACAAGGACTACCGGGTGCCGATCGGGGAGGCGCTCGCCCTGTGGTGGGACCTGTGCAGCCGCGCGGAGGACCCCGCGACGATGCCGCACCGGTTCCTCTACTTCCCCGACGAGAACCACTGGGTGCTCACGCCCGCTCACTCTGCGCTCTGGTACCAGGCCGTCCTGTCCTTCTTGCAGGTGCACGTCCTGGACGGCGAGGAAAGGCTGCCTTCTTCCCTCGGATGAGAGTCTGCACACCTGTTTCTGGTTTGTCCGTGAAAAAGCGCACAGGGTGATGTCCTCGGCGCCATAGCCCGAATGGGCTAGTGTCCCCACCACTCCCCGAACGAATCTGTCCCCCACTGATCGGTGCCCAGAACTTGTTTCGACACCCCTCACGCGGGCTCTTCGCGCGGCGCCGCACCGCTGTTGCTGCGGCCCTGACCGGACTGTCCACCCTGCTGCTCCCGAGCGCGCACGCTGACGCTGCGGTGAGCTCCCACTTCACCCTGAAGCTGCACGACACCTTCAACGCCGGCCTGCCCGCCTACCGCTGGGGCAAGTACGACGGCTGGCCGTCGAGCACCAGCTACAGCCGCTGGGCGCCGTCGCACGTCACCGCGAGCGGCGGTGTGGCCATGCTGCGCGGCTACCGCGACGGCAGCGGCTACGCGACCGGCGGCATGATGCTCAACTCCGTCGCGCAGACCTACGGCAAGTACGTCGTGCGCGCCAGGTTCGACAGGAGCAGCACCGTCCAGCACGCGATGATGCTCTGGCCCGTGGACGGCTGGCCGCCGGAGGTCGACTTCTCCGAGGGCCCGACGACGCAGGGCGTCATGGCCAGCGCGCACTGGGGCTCCAGCAACTCCCAGGAGCACGCCTTCCTGAGGATCGACATGACGCAGTGGCACACCTACGGCGTCGAGTGGACCCCCACCCGGCTCGTCTACACGGTCGATGGCAGGGCGTGGGCGGTCATGACCGGCGCGGCCGTGCCGCACCAGGCCATGAAGCTCGCGATCCAGACGGTCGCGACCAGCCAGCCGTCGTCGGCCACGACCTCGGTCAACCTCGCCCTGGCCGACGTCTACGTCTGGTCCTACCACTAGACCTCGCAGGTCACCGACGGCCCTGCTCCCCCGGGAGCAGGGCCGTCGCCGTCCCCGGGGGGATGTCGGCCGCCCGGCGCACCTCTACGGTCGGGGGGTGCCCGTCGCTGTCCGCGTGCTCCTGCTCGCCGCCTTCCAGGTGGTCGGCACGTACGGCGCGTCCCGGGCGCAGGACCACTCCTTCCCCCCGTGGGCCGTGGTCCTGCTCGTCGCCGGGCCGCTCTCGCTGCCGGCCCTGCGGCGCGCTCCGTGGGTCTCGCTCGCCGTGTCGCTGGGGGCGGCCGTGACCTGGTTCGCACTCGGCTACCCGGGTGGGCCGGTCCCGACGGCCTTCGTCGCGGCGGTCCTGGCCTCGACCTGGCACGGCCACCGGCGCCAGGCCTGGGTCGCGGTCGGTGCCGGCGTCGTCGCGCTGTGGGCCGCCTGGGTCCTCGGCACCCACGCGCTCGGCGCAGCCCTGGGGGGTACGGCCTGGCTGGTCGTCCTCGTCACGGTGGCCGAGGTCGCTCGCGTGCGCAGGGAGGCGGCCCGGGAGGCACGACGGACGCGGGCCAGCGAGGAGCGGCTGGCGATCGCGCGGGAGCTGCACGACGTCCTCGCCCACAGCGTCTCCCTGATCAGCGTGCACGCCGGCGTCGCGCTGCACCTGCTCGACAGCGACCCAGCGGCGGCCCGCACGTCGCTGGAGACGATCCGGGACGCCTCGCGCGACACCCTCACCGAGCTGCGCTCGACCGTGGGCACGCTGCGGTCCGAGGCGCCGGTCCGGCCGACGCCCGGGCTGGCGGCGCTGCCGGCGCTGGTCGCGGGCGTCGAGGGCGCCGGGCTGTCGGTGACGACGTCCGTATCCGGTCCCGAGCGGCCGCTGCCGGTCGCCGTGGACCTGGCGGCGTACCGGATCGTGCAGGAGGCGCTGACCAACGTGACCCGGCACGCCGGAGCCACTCGTGCGGTCGTCGCGGTGGCCTACGGCGACCAGGACGTGACGGTGGCGGTCACCGACGACGGGCGCGGAGGAGCGGCGGTGCCCGGCAACGGGCTCACCGGCATGCAGGAGCGGGCCTCCGCCCTCGGCGGGACGCTGACCGCGGGGCCGCTGGCCCGCGGGTTCGAGGTGCGGGGGGTGCTGCCGACGTGATCCGGGTGCTGCTGGCCGACGACCAGGCCCTCGTGCGGGCCGGCTTCCGCGCCCTGCTCGCGGCCGCTGACGGCATCGAGGTCGTGGGCGAGGCGGGCGAGGGTGCCGAGGCCGTGCGGCTGGCCGTCTCGGAGCTGCCGGACGTCGTCCTCATGGACGTGCGGATGCCGGACGTCGACGGGCTCGAGGCGACCCGCAGGATCGCGGCCGACCCCCGGCTGGAGGGGGTGCGGGTCATCATCCTCACGACCTTCGAGCT
>JAODNF010000246.1 GCA_025464915.1 Frankiales bacterium
TCGTCACCCTGACGGCGGTCGTCCTCGCCACCGCCACCTGGGCCGCCCTGGGTCTGCTCCGCCAGGCCCGCCCGGGGCTGCTGCGGGAGGCAGCACCGTGACCGGCCTGGACATTCGGGTCGAGGCCCTCGAGATGGTCTACGACGTCGACGGGGAGCAGGTGCATGCCCTGCGGGGTGTCGACCTCGCCGTGGCAGCCGGGGAGTCGGTGGCGCTTCTCGGGCCGTCCGGCTCCGGCAAGTCGAGCATGATGACGCTGCTCGCCGGGCTGCAGAAGCCGACGTCCGGGCGGGCGCTGATCGGCGGCCAGGACGTGACCGCCATGACCGAGCGCCAGCTGCTCGCCCTGCGCTCGCGCGACGTGGGCGTGGTGGTGCAGGGCCCGGCCCGCAACCTGCTCCCCTATGCCAACGCCGAGGACAACGTGCGGTTCGCGCAGCGCGCCGTGCCACGCGACCGGCGCGACCGGCTGCGGCCGCCCGTCGAGCTCCTGGAGGAGCTGGGGCTCGGGCACGTGCGGCGTTCGCGTCTCGGTGCGCTGTCGGGCGGGGAGCAGCAGCGGCTGTCCCTCGCCGTCGGGCTCGCGGGTGCACCCGGCGTGCTCCTCGCCGACGAGCCGACCAGCCAGCTCGACGCCGTCAACCGCTCGCACGTCGTGGACATGCTGGTGTCCGCCGCGGCCGGCGGCACGACGATCGTCGTCATCACGCACGACGAGCACATGGCCTCGCAGGTCGACCGCGCCATCCACCTGCGCGACGGGGAGCTCGTCCCGTGACCGCCTTCGTGGCTGCTCGCGCCGTGGGGGTCGTCCGGGCCGGGCGCCAGGTGCTCGACGACGTCACCGTGACGGCACCGGCCGGCGAGATCACCGCACTGACCGGACCCTCCGGCTCGGGGAAGTCGACGCTGATCGCCTGCCTGGCCGGCCTCGAGGCGGTGACGACCGGGACGGTGCTCTGGGCGGACGACGTCGTCGGGCCGCGCAGTCGCGACGTGCGGCACCGCTGCGGGCTGGTGCTCCAGGGTTACGGGCTGGTGTCCCTGCTGTCCGCGGTCGAGAACGTCGAGCTCGTCCTGCAGGCACAGGGCGTTGCGCGTGCCGAGGTGCGATCACGAGCTGCGGCGGCGCTCGCGGCCGTCGGGCTCGAGAGCGCCGGGGACCACCTCGTCGAGCAGCTCTCCGGGGGGCAGCAGCAGCGGGTCGCGGTCGCGCGCGCCGTCGTCGGTCGACCCGAGGTGCTGTTCGCGGACGAGCCGACGGCAGAGCTCGACAGCGCCACCCGCGACCGCGTGCTGCACGTGCTGCTGGCCGAGGCCAAGCGCGGCGCCGTGGTGGTCCTCGCGACGCACGACCGCTACGTGGCCGACGTCGCCGACGCCGAGGTCGTCATGGAGGACGGGCGCGTCGTCGGCTGAGGGGTCTGACAGGATGGCCGCGTGAACGAGGGCGGGGGTCGGGCCCCACGGATCGACCTCAAGCGACTGACCTCGCTGCGGGCCTTCGCGGCCCTCGCCGTCTTCGGGTTCCACACCCGGGACAAGCTGCACTGGTCCGTCGGCCGGCACGTGTTCGGACTCGGGTACTCGGGTGTCGCCTTCTTCTTCGTCCTGTCCGGCTTCGTGCTCACGTGGTCCACCCAGCCGGGCACGGGAGCGCGGCAGTTCTACCTGCGGCGCTTCGCGCGCATCTGGCCGATGCACGTCGTGGCGGGCGCGGGCGCGGCCGTCGCGTTCGGCCTCGGGAGCGCCTGGGCCGTCACCAGCAACCTGCTGCTCCTCCAGGCCTGGGACCCGCGCGACCACGTGCACTACAGCCTCAACACGCCCAGCTGGTCGCTGTCCGTCGAGGCGTTCTTCTACGCCGTCTGGCCGCTCGCGGTGGTCCTCGCGCGCAGGAGATGGGGGCTGTTCGCAGCCCTTGCGGTCGGAGTGTTCGGCGTCGAGGCCGGGGTCGCGGCCTGGCTCGCCAACGACGGCTACGCGCACGCCGCCGCGGCCTACGTGAACCCCCTGCTCCGGCTCGGCGAGTTCCTGCTGGGCATGGCCATGGCGGTCGCCGCGCAGCGGGGCAGGGGCCCCAGGGTGCCGGTCCCGGTGGCCCTGGTCGCCGTGCTCGTCAGCCTGCTCGCTGCCCGGTCGCTCCTGGGCTTCCCGGTGACCGACTACGCGCTCGTCCCGTCCTACGCGCTGCTCATCTGGTCGGCGGCCAAGGCCGACCTGGCGGGCGGCCGTTCGCTCCTGGCTCACCCCTGGCTCGTCTACGCCGGGAAGGTCTCCTTCTGCTTCTACCTGCTGCACTACCTCGTCCTGACGGCCGTCGGCAAGGCTCACGTCGGGCTGCCGCCCGCGCTCCTCGCCCTGGTGGCGCTGGTCGTGACAGCTGTCATCGCAGCGGGGTGCATGCACGCGATCGAGCAGCCCATGCAGCGCCGCATCACGCACCGGCGGGCCACGACGTCCGCTCTCTGAGCGCGGGCGGTCAGGCGGGGACGAGGGAACGGGTCGCGCGGATGGGGAGCCTGATCTGGAAGGTCGTCCCACGCGGGCTGTCCACGACCGCGACCGTGCCGCCGTGGGCCTCGACGATGCCGGCGACGATGGCCAGGCCGAGCCCGGAGCCGCCCGAGGCGCGGGTGCGGGAGGGGTCGGACCGGAAGAACCGGTCGAAGACGCGGGTCCGGTCCTCGATCGGGATGCCCGGCCCGTCGTCGGCGACGTCGAGGACGGCCGTACCGCGCTCGACGGAGAGCCGGACGTGCACCGGCGTGCCGGCGGGGGTGTGGACCCGGGCGTTGCCGAGGAGGTTGGCGACGACCTGCGTGAGGCGGTGCCTGTCGCCGTCGACCTCGCAGGTCGCGACGTCGGCGACGAGGGACATCGGTCGGGACGGGTCGGCGGCCTGGGCGTCGTGGACGGCGTCTGCCGCGAGGGCGACCAGGTCGACCGTGGAGCGCTCGAGGGGGCGCTGCTGGTCGAGCCGGGCGAGCAGCAGCAGGTCGTCGACCAGGCCGCCCATCCTGGTCGCCTCGGCCTCGACGCGCGACATCGTCCGGTCGAGGTCCGTGACGGCTCCCTGGCGGTAGAGCTCAGCGAAGCCCCGGATGGACGTCAGAGGGGTGCGGAGCTCGTGCGACGCGTCCCCGACGAACCGGCGCATCCGCTCCTCGGAGGCCCGAGCAGCCGCCTCGGAGGCGGCCCGCTCGACGAACGCGCCCTCGACCTGGTCCAGCATGGCGTTGAACGACCGGCTCAGGGAGCCGACTTCCGTGCGCGGGTCGGACGAGGGGACGCGCTGCGTCAGGTCACCTGCGGCGATGGCCTCTGCCGTCCGCTCCACGGACACGAGCGGCTTGAGGGAGCGGCGCACCACGACGTACCCGAGACCGGCGAGAAGCACGAGAACGACTGCCCCCACGGCGATCTCGAGCAGGACCAGTCGCTGGACGGTGGCCTGGACGTCGTCGAGAGCAAGAGCGAGGACGACCGTTCCGTCGCCGGCCGGCTTCGCCTCGACCCGCCAGGAACCGCTCGTGAACGGCCCCTGAGGCAGCGTCGACGGGAGCACCGGTGGCGTGACGCCGTCGCGTAGCGTGGTCACTGTGGTGCCGGAGCTGGTGATGGTCTCGGAGAAGACGTTGCCGAGCGGGTCGCGGTCGCGACCGTCGCCGAGCTGGGGCTCGCCGGCCACCCGGTCCAGCGACTGCGACAGCTGGTCGTCCACCCGTCCGAGCAGGTAGCCGCGCAGCGACGCGGTCGCCGCGACCGCGGACAGCGTCAGGGCCAGGGCTGACAGGGCCACGACCGACGCGACGAGCCGCACGCGCAGCGGCAGCCGCGAGAGCAGGGCGGACGGGGGTGTCATGCCATGACGATCGGCTCCTCGACTGGCGACACCCTGCGCGCTCGTTGTGCGGTTCCTGTGAACGGGGCGGGGCTCGCCCGCGCTGGCTTCACGCGCGTTCCCAGGGAGTGCACAGCGGCCGTCCAGGGCAGCTGGCAGGGAGCGGCCCGACGGTGGAGCCCATGACCACGTTGATGACTGCCCCGCCGGCGCCCGCCGTGACGCCCGCGCCCGCCCGGCGCTGCCTCGAGCGCCCCGTTCTCGCAGCCCTGCTGCTGGGGACCGCGCTGCTCTACCTCTGGGACCTGGGGGCGAGCGGGTACGCCAACTCGTTCTACGCCCAGGCGGTGCAGGCGGGCACGACCAGCTGGAAGGCGATGCTGTTCGGCTCGCTCGACGCCGGTAACGCCATCACCGTCGACAAGCCCGCCTTCTTCCTGTGGCCGATGGAGATCAGCGGTCGGCTCTTCGGCTTCGGCAGCTGGTCGATGCTCGTGCCGCAGGCGCTCGAGGGCGTCGCCACCGTCGCGCTCGTGCACGCCGCGGTGAAGCGGCTGACGGGGTCGTGGGTGTGGGGCATCGCCGCGGGCGCGGCCCTGGCCCTGACGCCGGTCGCGGTCCTGATGTTCCGCTTCAACAACCCCGACGCGATGCTCGTGCTGCTGCTGACGGGTGGCGCGTATGCCGTGGTGCGAGCCCTCGAGCGGGCGTCGGCGCGGTGGCTCGCGGTCGCCGGCTTCCTCGTCGGGCTCGGCTTCATCACCAAGATGGGCCAGGCCCTGCTGGTCGTCCCGGCGATGGGCCTCGCCTACCTCGTCGCCGCGCCCACCGGGGTCGTCAGCCGCGTCAGGCACCTCGCCCTCAGCCTCGTCGCCCTGGTCGTCGGCGCCGGCTGGTGGATCGCCCTCGTCACCTGGTGGCCGGGCGACAGGCCGTGGATCGGCGGCTCGACCGACGGCACCGAGCTCGACCTGGCGTTCGGCTACAACGGCCTAGGCCGGCTCTTCGGCAGCGGCCAGGGCAACGGCGGGGGCGGCGGGATGAGCGGCAACGCCGGCTTCGGCGGCGCCACCGGTCTCGGCCGGCTGTTCCGCGGCGACATGGCGACCGAGGCCTCGTGGCTGCTGCCGGGGGCGCTGCTCGCCCTGGTCCTCGGGCTGTACCTGTCGAGGACGGCGCCGCGCACCGACACGCGCCGCGCCGGCCTGATCCTGCTCGGCGGGTCGCTGCTGGTCACGGTCCTCGTCTTCAGCGAGATGAAGGGCGTCATCCACCCCTACTACACGATCGCGCTCGCCCCCCTCATGGCCGGCGTCCTCGCGATCACCGCCGCCCTGGTGTGGGAGCGCCGGCACGCCCTCGTGGCCCGCCTCGGCGCGGCCGCCGTCATCGAGACGACCGTGCTCTGGGACGTGCACCTGCTCGGTTCGTGGCAACCGGCGGTCAAGGCCCTCGTCGTGATCGCGTCGATGGTCGCGATCACCGCGCTGGTGTGGGGAGCACGGGTCAAGCAGCTCGCGACCGTCGGTCTCGTGGCCGCGGTCATCGCCGGGCTCGGTGGGTCGGCGGCGTACGCCGTCAGCACCGCCTCCCACGCGCACACCGGGTCGATCCCGAGCTCGGGCCCGGTGGCGAGCAGCATGGGTGGCGGCCCGGGCGAGGGCACGACGAGCAACGCCGCGCTGGTGGCCCTGCTGAAGGCCACCACCACGACCTGGGCGGCCGCCACCAACGGCACCGGCAGCTCGGCCCCGCTGCAGCTCGCGAGCGGCAAGCAGGTCATGGCGATCGGCGGGTTCAACGGCGGCGACGCGGCACCCACCCTCGCGCAGTTCCAGAAGTGGGTCGCCGAGGGCAAGGTCAGCTACTACGTCTCCGGCGGCGGCACGGGCGGTGGCACGGGCGGTGGCCAGGGCGGTGGCCAGAGCGGCAGCGGCAGCGGCAGCATCGCGAGCTGGGTCGCGGCGAGCTATCCCGCGACCACGGTCGGCGGGACCACCGTCTACGACCTGCGCACGACATCATGAGCCTCGTGACGACGCGCGGTGAGCGGCAGGCGGCGAACGCCGCCGCCTCGGGGCTGCGTTCCGCCACCTGGCGGGCGCTCGGCACCGGAGTCCAGCTCGTGGTCACAGACCACCTCGACGAGGCCCGCGCCGCGGTCGAGCAGGTGCTCGCGGACGTGGACCTGGCCGCCAGCCGGTTCCGCGACGACAGCGAGATCAGCGGGCTGCCGGTCGGGGAGTGGGCCACCGCGTCTCCCCTGCTGACAAGGCTCCTCACCGTCGCGAGGGACGCTGCGGAGTGGACCGACGGGCTCGTCGACCCGACGGTCGGCACCAGCCTGCGCGACCTCGGGTACGACCGGACGTACACGGCGATCGTGCAGGGCGCCCCGGTCACGGTGGTGCGCCGCCCGATCGGCTGGCGGGCGCTCGAGATCGACGGCGACCGGGTCCGGGCACCGGAGGGACTGGACCTCGGCGCGACCGCCAAGGCCGTCGCCGCGGACCTCTGCGCCGAAGCGGCCGGCCGGGTCAGCGCGGCCGTGCTCGTCGGGCTCGGGGGCGACCTCGCGACCGCGGGCGGGCGCACCTGGCCGGTGCTCGTGCGCGACACCAGCGACTACGAGGAGACCGACGACAGCGGGCAGGTCGTCGACCTCACGGGCGCTCTCGCCACCAGTGGCACCCGCGCCCGCGCCTGGAACCGCGGGGGCCGGCTCGTCCATCACCTGCTGGACCCGCGGACCGGCATGCCGACCGAGGGCCCGTGGCGCACGGTCAGCGTCGTCGCGGGGACCTGCGCCCTCGCCAACACGGCCAGCACCGCGGCCGTCGTCGCGGGGGCAAGCGCCGAGAGCTGGCTGCGGGCCCGCGGGTTCAGCGCAAGACTGGTGCACGACGACGGCACTGTCGTGACGGTCGGGGACTGGCCCGGGGAGGTGGACTGATGGCAGCACCGACCCTGGACCAGGCACCCCTGTGGTACCTGTCCCGCAGCACCGGCATCGTGAGCTTCGTCCTGCTGACACTGGCGCTCTGCCTCGGCATCGCGTCGACCCGGCGGGCGCTGGCGAGCCCGTCGTGGCCGCGGTTCGCGACGCAGGGGCTGCACCGCAACGTCTCTCTGCTGGGCATCGCGTTCCTCGTCGTCCACGTCGTCGTGACGATCGCCGACGGCTTCGTGCCGATCAGCTGGTGGACCGCGCTGGTCCCCTTCACCAGCCCGGGCTACCAGCAGAACCTCTGGACCGGGATCGGCACCCTCGCCTCCGACGGCATGCTCGTCGTGGTCATCACGAGCCTGCTGCGGCTGAGGATGAGCGCGACCGTCTGGCGCTGGGTCCACCTGAGCTCCTACGCCACGTGGCCGCTGGCCTGGCTGCACTTCCTCAAGAACGGGACCGACTCCGCGCACGGGAGCTTCGGGCTCTGGATCGCGATCGCTGCAGCCGCCCTCGTCGGTGCGGCGACCGGGGCGCGCACGACCCTGCGCGACGACCCCGCACCCGTGCGGAGCGTCGTGCGATGACGGCCTGGACGCCATCCGCCCAGCGACTGCTCACCGGGTCCGGGCCGACGCGCAAGGAGCACGAGGCGATCCACGGCCCGCTGTCGATGCCTCCGAGGACCCAGCTCCTCGACGCGGTCGAGGCCGCAGGCCTGGTGGGCCGCGGCGGGGCCGGCTTCCCCACAGCCCGCAAGATGCGCACCGTCGCCGCCGGCAAGAACCCCGTCGTGCTCGGCAACGCGTGCGAGGGCGAGCCCGCCAGCAGCAAGGACGTGACCCTGCTGACCCGGCACCCGCACCTGGTGCTCGACGGCCTGTCGGTCGCGGCCGCCGCCGTCGGCGCGCGCGAGCTGCACCTCGCCGTGCACGCCGGCAGCCCGGCGCTGCCGGCCCTGCGCGCAGCTCTCGCCGAGCGCAGCGAGCCGGTGACGCTCCACGAGCTGCCCGTCCGCTACACCGCTTCGGAGGAGTCCGCGCTCGTCGCCTTCGTGAACACAGGTACGGCGAAGCCGCTCTTCACGCCGCCCCGGCCGTTCGAGCAGGGCATCGGCAAGCGCCCCACGCTGGTCAACAACGCCGAGACCCTGGCGCAGCTCGCCCTCATCGCGCGCCGGGGACCGGCGTGGTTCCGCGAGGTCGGTGACCGCGAGGAGCCCGGCACCCAGCTGCTGACGGTCGACGGCACCGTCGTCGAGGTGCCCACCGGGTCGGCCCTGAAGGACGTCGCCGACCTCAGGGACAAGCAGGCAGTCCTCGTCGGCGGCTACTTCGGCACCTGGCTGTCCGCGGCGCAGGCCCGCGAGGTGGCGCTGACCCACCGCGACCTGCGGGCGGCCGGCGGTGCCCTCGGCGCCGGCATCGTGCTGACCCTGCCGACGGGCTCGTGCGGGGTCGTCGAGACGGCGCGCGTCGCGGCGTACCTCGCGAACGAGAACGCCGGCCAGTGCGGACCCTGCTTCAACGGGCTGCCCGCCATCGCGAACGCGGTGCGGTCGCTGGCCGTCGGGCCCTGGGACGACGCGACCATGACCGACCTGGACCGATGGCTCGGGGTCGTCCCGGGACGCGGCGCCTGCCGGCACCCGGACGGGGCCGTGCGCTTCGTGCTCAGCGGGCTGGCGGTGTTCGCCGACGACGTCGCGGGGCACCGGGCCGGGCGGCCGTGCGCAGGTGCCCAGGCGGCACCGGTCCTGCCCGTCCCGAGCGGGGCCGCCGCGTGAGGCTGCGGGTGAACCCGATCGACTGCGCGGCGCACGGGCTGTGCGCCGAGCTGCTGCCGGAGTGGGTGTCCCTCGACGAGTGGGGGTACCCGGCGGTCGACGACCAGCCGCTTCCCGCGCAGCTGGTGAAGGACGCGAAGCGCGCAGCCGCAGCCTGTCCCACGCTCGCGCTGAAGCTGCTGCACGACTGAGCGTCGTAACCCTCCCGCAACACCAAGAAGGACTTCTCGGTCTGACAGCGAACTGACATGGCGTGGCCACCCAGCTGCTGCACCTGCCGTCCCGCCGTGTCCCGCCGACACGCCCCCTCGTGCCGCCCGAACTGCCGCCTGTCCCGCTGGGACTGCAAGCGCGCATCACCGTGCGCGGCCTGCTGACCAAGGGCGGTGAGCGGCCCTACCTGCTCTACGGCCAGGGCCGGCTCGGCAGCACCCTGCTCGGGACGCTGCTGTCCAGCCACCCGGACGTGGGCTTCGGCAACGAGGTGCTGCGCGCCTCCGTGCGGGCACCGGGCGCCTACGTCAACGGCCTGCGCGCCCGGTCCTCGGCGCAGCACTACGGCTGCCACGTGAAGCCGTACCACCTCACCGACTTCCAGGGCGTCGCCGACCCGCACCGCTGGCTGCGCCGGCGCCACGAGGAGGGCTGGCTCCTGGTCCACCTGCAGCGCCGCAACACCCTGCTCCACGTGCTGAGCAACGTCACCCGCAACCACATGAGCACGTCGCACTTCCGCGCCGGCGACGGCTTCGAGGTCCCGCGGGTCACGGTGGACACCGACGACCTGCTGGCGTGGATGCGGCTGCGCGCCGACGCGGTGCACGACGAGCTCCGGCACCTGGACGGCCTGTCCGCGATCCCGGTCGTCTACGAGGACGACCTGCTGCCGGGCGGAGCCGCGTGGGGTGCGGTGACGTCCCGGATCTTCACGGGGCTGGGCCTGGCTGCGTGCGAGGTGGGCTCGTCGCTGCGCAAGATCAACCCGTCGCGCCTGGAGGACTTCGTCGAGAACGCCGAGGAGGTCCGCGCGGCGGTCGCGGGCAGCAGGTTCGCGGGCTGCCTCGACGAACTGGGCTGACCGCACCACACTGGGCAGGTGGACGGCCTGTTCCGGAGCAGCGCGACCACCCGCGACAGCGGGCAGCGTCGCGTCCTCGGGCTGACCGCCGCTACCGGCGTGACCGCGCTCGGCGCCGTCGGCGGCCTCATGATCGCCCTCGTCCCTGCGCACGCCGGCCAGGTGGCGCGGACGACCACGGTGACGGAGCCACCTGTCGAGGACCCGGCTGCGAGGGCGAGCGCGCTCGCTGCTGCGGAGGCCCGCGCACGGCAGCAGGCCGCGACCCGGGCGGCGGCTCAGGCCGCGGTCCGCCTCAAGGGGGCGAAGACGGCAGCCGCCAGGGCTGCGGCGCGGGCAGCAGCG
>JAODNF010000259.1 GCA_025464915.1 Frankiales bacterium
TCGGGGCGCAGTCGGAGGTCGCGACCACCGGCTGCCTCGTCGTCCTCGCCAGCGGCGTCTGGTGCAGCTGACTCCCTCGTTGCGTCCGCCCGACCGACGCTCAGCGATGTCCACCCGGGCGGACGCAAGGCGAGACCCTCAGCGGAACGTCCGCCCGACTGACGCAAGGCGAGACCCTCAGCGGAACGTCCGCCCGACCGACGCTCAGCGATGTCCACCCGAGCGGACGCAAGGCAGGGTCAGGCCTCGGGGAGGGCCTCGATGATCTGCTTGGCGATGGCACCGATCGGGAGGACGTCGACGTCGACGACCTGGTCGGCGACCTCGGCGTAGAAGCCGTTGCGGTCGGCGGCCAGCCTGCGCAGCGCGCCGGCCGGGTCGTCGCCGAGCCAGGGCCGGTCGGTGCCGCTCACCCGACGGACCAGGCCCTGCGGGGTCGCCCGCAGCCAGACGACGTGGGCACTGGACTGGGCCAGCCGCAGCCGGTCCTTCTCGTCGAGGACGACGCCGCCGGCGATGCTGCCGATCATCGGCGCGGGCATCCCGAGCAGCAGCGTCAGGACCTGGGACTCGGCGAGCCGGAGCGCCGCCTCGCCCTGGTTCTCGAGCAGGTCGCGCGCCGTGGCACCGGTCGTGCGCTCGAGCAGCGCGTCGTTGTCGAGGAACGGCCAGCCGAGCTTCGTGGACAGCGCCGTGCCGACCGACGTCTTGCCCGAGCCCATCAGGCCGACCAGCAGGAGCTTCACCGGACGGAGCTGGGGACGAACGGGGGCTTCACCACCCGCATCACGCTGCTGCGACCGCGGACGTCCACGGTCACCTCGTCCCCCTCAGCCGTGCCCTTCTCCAGCAGCGCCAGGCCGATGCCCTTGCGCAGCGTCGGGGAGAAGGTCCCGCTCGTCACCTCGCCGATCACCCGGCCGCCCGACAGCACGTCCATGTGCGCGCGGGGGATGCCGCGGTCCTGCGACTCCAGCCCCCACAGCAGCCGGCGCGCGCCCGAGGCCCGCTCCTCCAGCAGCGCGGAGCGCCCCCAGAAGGACGGCTTGTCCCAGCCGACGGCCCAGCCGGAACGGGCCTGCACCGGGCTGATCTCGAGCGACAGGTCCTGCCCGTGCAGCGGGTAGCCCATCTCGGTCCGCAACGTGTCGCGCGCACCGAGCCCGCAGGGCTGCGCACCGGCGACCACCAGCTTGTCCCAGACCTCCCCGGCGAGGTCCCACGGCGGCAGCAGCTCGTAGCCGTGCTCGCCGGTGTAGCCCGTGCGGCAGACGATCATGTCGCCGCTGACGGTGTAGCTCATGTAGTCGTGGTCGGTCGGGAGTCCGAGCGCGGCCACCGCGGCGGTCGACCCGGGGCCCTGGACCGCGATGACGGCGTAGTCCCGGTGCAGGTTGCGCACCTCGAGGCCCTCCGGCGCGTCAGCGGCGAGCAGGCCCATCACCGTCGTGGTGTTCGCGGCGTTCGGGATGAGGAAGACCTCGTCCTCGCTGCGGACGTAGGCGATCAGGTCGTCGACGACGCCGCCCTCCGGGGAGCAGCACAGCGTGTACTGCGCCTGCCCCGGCCCGATCCGGCGAAGGTCGTTCGTGAGCCGCGCGTTGACGAAGTCGAGCGCGCCAGGGCCGCGGACGACGCCCTTGCCGAGATGGCTGACGTCGAAGACCCCCACCTCGGAGCGGACTGCCGCATGCTCCTTCAGCACCCCGCCGCCCGGATACTCGATGGGCATCTCCCAGCCGCCGAAGTCGGCCATCTTCGCCCCGAGCGCCACGTGGCGCTCTTGCAGCGGGCTCTTGAGCAGGTCGGTCACCCGGTGGACCCTAGCGAGTCGAGCGCGGAAACCAGGGATTCGAGGTCGCCGGGTGTCACCCACGCCGGCGTCGAGACCCGCAGCACGGGCGCCCGCATGTCGGCGGCGCGCGACACCGGCACGACGCTCACCACGAAGCCCCGGTCGAGCAGCGCGGCCCGCGTCGCGAACGGGTCCTGGGTCGGGTGCGTCAGCGTCGTGATGCCGGTGGGCTCGTCGACCGGCTCGATCACGGACCAGCCGCCCGCACCCTCGAGCAGCACGCGGGCGGCCGCCGCACCGGCCTGCACGACGGGCAGCAGCGCCGGCGACCAGGTGCGCGCCGCGTGGGCCAGCCCCAGGCGCCCGGCGACGTGCGGCTCACCGCTGTCGAAGCGACGGAGCTCGCCCGGGTAGCTCGCAGGCAGGAGCGTCGGCGGGTCGCCCAGCTCGACCGACGGCGACACCGCGCCCCAGCCGACACCGCGCGGCCCGCACAGCCACTTGCGGCTCGTGCCGACATAGGCCGCGGCGCCCGCAGGGATCTCGGTCTGGCCCGCGGCTTGGGCGACGTCGAGCAGGAGGGGTACGCCCGACTGCAGCGCCATCGAGACCGGCTGAACAACCCCACGCTGGCTCAGCACCTGGGGGAAGGTGACGAGGTCGAGATCGCTTGGCACGTCGAGGATCCGGCCCAGCGGGTCGGTCGGAAGCACCACGAGCTCCCACCCGCGCCACGCGGCCCGGGTCCGCAGCACCCGCGCGTTTCCTCCGTACTCCCCCGCGACCGTCCCGATCCGGGCGCCCGCGGGCAGCGGCCAGGCGTCGAGGAGGACCTGGAACGCCGTACCCGCCCCGTCCGTGAAGAACGCGTCGGTCAGGCCCACCAGCGCACCGAGGGCGGCCCGCCCCACGTCGAGCTCGTCCTGAACCGCTGCCTCGGCCACGTAGGCACCGACCAGCGCCTCCCGCTCGAGGAAGGACTGCTGGATCTCCAGCACCCGGGTCGAGACCCGACCCGCCGCTGCGGCGTCGAGGTGGACCCGATCGGTCGGATGACGTTCCTGTACCCAGGCAGCGACGCTCACGCCGGTAGGGTCGCATCCGTGACAGCCACCATCACTGTGACCACCTCCAGCGCCGCCACCACCAAGGCGGACGCGATCGTCATCGGCGTGCTCAAGGGCGCGAAGGGCCTGGCGCTCGCCGCCGGGTCCGCCGACGTCGCGAAGGCCTTCGGCAAGAGCCTGCTGCCGGCTCTCGCCGGCCTGGGCGCCACCGGCGCCAAGGAGGAGGTCACCCGGCTCGCCACGCTCGGCAACACCAAGGCTCCCGCGCTCGTCGCCGTGGGCCTGGGCGACGGCGCCGACCTCGAGGGCCTGCGCCGCGCGACCGGTGCTGCTGTCCGCGCCCTTGCCGGCGCCTCCCCGACCGTCGTGCTGGCCCTCCCCTGCGACGACGCGGAGCAGCTGCGCGCGGTCGCCGAGGGCGCCCTGCTCGGTGCGTACTCCTTCACCTCCTACCGCCAGACGTCACTGGCCGCGCAGAAGGCGCCGGCCTCGGCGTTCGTCGTCGCCAGCGGCCTCAAGGACGCCAAGAAGGTCGTCGCCCGCGCGCTCGTCGTCGCCGCGGCGACCAACCTGGCCCGTGACCTCGTGAACGCACCGCCGTCGTTCCTCAACCCGATCGCTTTCGCCGGCATCGCCGCCGAGGAGGCCGGCAAGGTCGGCGTCACGGTCGAGGTCCTCGACGAGAAGGCGCTGAAGAAGGGCGGGTACGGCGGCATCCTCGGCGTCGGCCAGGGCTCGGTGAACCCCCCGCGGCTCGTGCACCTGTCCTACCAGGGCGGCCGCTCGGCGAAGAAGCGAGTCGCGCTCATCGGCAAGGGCATCACCTTCGACTCGGGCGGCATCTCCATCAAGCCCGCCGCCGGCATGGAGGAGATGAAGTCCGACATGGGCGGCGCGGCCGCCGTCATCGCCGCGGTGACCGCGATCGCGAAGCTCAAGCTGCCGATCGACGTCGAGGCCTGGGTCCCGATGGCGGAGAACATGCCGAGCGGTACGGCGATCCGGCCGTCCGATGTCCTGGTGATGCGCAAGGGGACGCGCGTCGAGGTCAACAACACCGACGCCGAGGGCCGGCTCATCCTGGCCGACGCGATCGCTCGGGCCTGCGAGGACGACCCCGACTACGTGATCGACGTCGCCACCCTCACGGGCGCGCAGGTCGTCGCCCTCGGAAGCCGCACCTCCGGCGTGATGGCGAACGACGACGCGTTCCGCGCCGCGGTCGTGTCGGCCGCCGACGCCGCGGGTGAGTCGATGTGGCCGATGCCGCTGCCGCCGGACCTGCGCAAGGGCCTGGACTCCGACATCGCCGACATGGTCAACACCGGACCGCGCGAGGGCGGCATGCTCAGCGCGGGCCTGTTCCTCAAGGAGTTCGTCGCCGACGGCGTCGCCTGGACGCACCTCGACATCGCCGGTCCGGCCTACAACGGGGGCCAGCCGTACGGCTACACGCACGCCGGCGGGACCGGCGCGGCCGTCCGCACCTTCGTGCAGCTGCTGGAGGAGCTCAGCGCGAGCTGAGCCTGCCGGCGGGGCCGCTCACCGGCGCCTGAGCGGGCGCTTCGGGCAAGGCGCAGAAGCAGCCAAGGCCCAGAAACAGACCAGGCCCAGAAACACTGACGGCCGGCTCCCTGAGGGGGAACCGACCGTCACTGCCTGGGTGATGCGGCCTGGTTTCGACGCCACGGCGGCGTCTCCTGCCGGTCAGCCAGAGATTTTTCTGCCGCTCACACCGAGCGCTGCTCCCCCGCCGCCTTGCGGGCGGCCGTCCAGTCCCGCATCCGCTGCGGGTAGCCGGTCGCCGCCACGTCGTAGACGGGGATGCCGAGCTTGCGGCCGAGGTCGAAGGCGGCCTTGGCGTCCCGGACCCGGCGGCGGCTCCACTCCCCGTCCGTGGCGACCAGGACGAGCGTCGTCGAGGTGGTCATCGTCTGTGGCTCGACGAAGCCCTCGACACCCTTGCGGGAGGCCGCGAACTCGGCCAGGTGGCCGCTGTCGCCGTCGACCGCGCCGCGCACCGTGCCCGGTCGCTCCTTGCGACTGAAGAGACCCACGCCACGCTCCCCGACGGAATCAGCAGGGTCGTTCCTACCCTGTACTGGTTGGAGTGGAAGGATGCCATGCGGTAGGCGCGATCCGCCTGACCGTGAGGCACGTCTCGATGAGGAGCATGCAGTGACAACCCCCGGAACCGTGGACCTGGTCGTCCTGGGTGGTGGCAGTGGCGGGTACGCCGCAGCCCTGCGCGCCTCCGAGCTCGGCCTGAGCGTCGTGATGGTCGAGAAGGACAAGGTCGGCGGCACCTGCCTGCACCGGGGCTGCATCCCGACCAAGGCCCTGCTGCACTCCGCCGAGACCGTGGAGGCCGTCAAGGATGCCGCCCAGTTCGGCGTGAACGCGACGTTCGAGTCCGTGGACGTCGCCGCCGTCAACGCCTACAAGAACAAGGTCGTCGAGGGCCTCTACAAGGGCCTCACCGGTCTGGTGAAGTCCCGCTCGATCGAGGTCGTCCAGGGCACCGGCAAGCTGGTCTCCGCCACCGCCGTCGAGGTGGACGGCCGCCGCATCGAGGCTCAGCACGTCCTGCTCGCCACCGGCTCCGTTCCGCGCTCGCTGCCCGGCCTCGCCATCGACGGCGTCAAGGTCATCACCTCCGACCAGGCGCTCGAGCTCGACCACACGCCGGCATCCGCGATCGTCCTCGGCGCCGGCGCGATCGGCTGCGAGTTCGCCTCCGTCTGGAACGCCTTCGGCGCCGAGGTGACGATCGTCGAGGCGCTCGCCCACCTCGTGCCGCTGGAGGAGGAGTCCTCGTCCAAGCTGCTGGAGCGGGCCTTCCGCAAGAAGGGCATCAAGCAGGAGCTCTCGGCGCGCTTCCAGTCCGTGACCCCGACGGCCACGGGCGTCCAGGTCACGCTCGAGGGCGGCAAGACCCTCGACGCCGAGGTGCTGCTCGTCGCGATCGGCCGTGGGCCGGTCTCGGAGGGGCTCGGCTACGAGCAGGTCGGCATCGAGGTGGAGCGCGGCTTCGTCAAGGTCGATGCCTACTGCCAGACCTCGGTCCCCACGATCTCCGCGGTCGGTGACCTCATCCCGACGCTGCAGCTCGCGCACGTCGGCTTCGCCGAGGGCATCCTCGTCGCCGAGCGCCTCGCGGGCCTGCCGGTCACCCCGGTCGACTACGACGGCGTCCCCCGCGTGACGTACTCCCACCCCGAGGTCGCGTCCGTCGGCATCACCTCCAAGCAGGCGACCGAACGCGGCTACGACGTCGTCGAGGCGACCTACGACCTGGCCGGCAACGGCAAGGCCAAGATCCTCGGCACCGCCGGTGCCGTGAAGGTCGTCGCGCAGAAGGACGGCCCCGTCCTCGGCGTCCACATGGTGGGCGAGCGGGTCGGCGAGCTCATCGCCGAGGCGCAGCTCATCACCAACTGGGAGGCGCTGCCGGCCGAGGTCGCGCAGCTCATCCACCCGCACCCCACCATGTCCGAGGCCGTGGGCGAGGCGCACCTCGTCCTCGCCGGCAAGCCGCTGCACGCGCACT
>JAODNF010000261.1 GCA_025464915.1 Frankiales bacterium
AGCGCGTCCGCGCCCGCTTCGTCGGTGTCCTCGGCGACGAGGACGAACTCGTCGCCGCCGACGCGGGCCAGCGTGCTGCCCCGCGGTGCCGCGAGCCGCAACCGGTCGGCCGTCAGCCGCAGCGCGAGGTCGCCGGCCCGGTGACCGAGCGCCTCGTTGACCAGACCGAACCCGTCGAGGTCGCACATGAGGACGGCCAGCGGTCGCTGCCGCGCGGCGGCGCGACGCAGCGCACGCGTCAGCTGCTCCTCCAGCAGCGCGCGGTTGCCGAGGCCGGTGAGGTCGTCGTGCAGCGAGCGCCGGGCCAGCTCGTGCTCCGCAGTGCGCTGGCGGGTGACGTCCTCGACCTGGCCGAGCATCAGGTGGCCACCCGTGCCGTCGTCGACCCGGGCTGCGCTGACCTGGCCGATGATCCGACGCCCGTCCTTGCCGCGATAGGTCCGCTCAGCCCGCCACTGCCAGCCGCCGGTCTGGCCCGCCACGTCGAACCGCCGGTGAAGGTCGGTCACCTCGTCCGGCTCCATCAGCGCCTCGAGAGCCGTGCCGACGAGCTCCTCGCGCTCGTACCCGAAGATCCGGCAGAGCTCGTCGTTGACCTCCACGAAGACGCGGTCGGTCGTGAGCAGCGCCATCCCGATGGGACTCGACATGAAGCCGGTGCGGAACCGCTCCTGGCTGACCCGCAGCTCGTGCTGGGCCGACACGTCGATGAGGAAGCCCAAGAAGCCGTTGGGCAGCCCGTCGTCGTCCCGGGTGAGCGCTGTGGTCACGAACACGGGCACGACGGTCCCGTCGGCGTGGCGATAGCTCCGGTGGGCGCGTACGACCGACTCGCGGCCCGAGACGAGGTCCGCGAGGTCCTTGCGGATCCGCGCGCTGTCGGCGTCGGTGGTGAGATGCAGGTCAGCGGCCCGCAGCCCGAGGACGCGGTGGAGCGGCTGGCCGACGATCCGGCAGAACTCCTGGTTCGCGTCCGTCACGACGCCGTTGAGCTCGGTGCGGGCATAGCCGACGGGCAGGGACTCGAGCGCCGTCCGGTGCTCGGATCCCGCCGCGCGCTCGGCGTCGGACCGCCCCAGCCGCGCGGCGAACTGCGCGCTGACGACGATGGCCAGCCGCTCCAGCACCTGCAGCTGGACGGGAGTCACCTCGCGTGGCTCCGTGTCGAGCACGCACAACGAGCCCAGGACGTCGCCGTCGGTGCCGCGAAGGGGGACGCCGACGTGGAACCGGATGCCGAACCGGCCGGTGACCAGAGGGTCGTCCGCGACCTCGGGCCGGGCCAGCGCGTCCTCCGTGATGACGGTCGCACGGCTGCGCACCACCATCTCGCAGAACGAGGAGGCGGGGCTGACCGACGCGACGCTCGCGCCGTGCCTGCCCTTGACCCACTCCAGCTCGTCGTCGAGCACGCTGACGAACGCGTAGGGAGCGGCGCAGACCAGGGCGGCAGCCGCGGCGACGGCGTCGAGTCCCGGATCCCGCGCCGGGCCGCCCAGCCCGTACCGGGCGAGTAGTCGGCCTCGCATCATCTGCGCTCCACCTCGCTGTCTGGGAGTCCGGGGTCAGAGGGCGCGAGGTGCCGAGAGCGTGCCCTTCCTGTGTTTCGCGCAAACAGTCATGGAAGTCTCGACCGAGGCATGGCAACCCGCGTCTGCTCACGCCGCTGACCTGAATACGGTCGGACCATGGGGCTGCCGCAGGGGATCGGGATCATCGACACGATGATGGGCACCCGCGCCGGGTCGGCGGCGGCCGTCGAGCAGTACGCCTTCCTGCGGAAGTCCCTGAAGGACAGCGGTTCTCGTGCGATGGAATTCCCCGCCGGGTACCTGTTCAAGGACGTCCCGCACGAGGGCGAGGAGCCCCCGCAGGGCGCCGACCTGCTGCTGCCCGCCATGGACCGGCACGGCGTGGAGAAGGCCCTCATCAGTGTCAGCAACCCCGAGGCGGAAGCGGCGCTGACCAGCCACCCGCAGCGGTTCCTCGCCAGCGCTGAGTCGACCCCAACACGGGCATGGAGGGGCTCCGGGAGCTCGTCCGCAAGCACGAGCAGTGGGGGCTGCGAGCGATCACCGTCTTCCCCGCCGGGCTGTCTCCTCAGGTCTCGATCGACGCCCCGCAGATGTACCCCTTCTACGCCAAGGCGATCGAGCTGGGCCTGCCGGTGTTCTGCTGCGCGGGCATCCCGGGGCCACGGGTGCCTGCAGCGCCGCAGCGGGTCGAGCTTCTCGACCAGGTCATGTACGACTTCCCGGAGCTCGTCCTGGTCACCCGGCACGGCTGCGAGCCCTGGACCGAGCTGATGGTCAAGCTGATGCTGAAGTGGCCCGGCCTGCACTACTCCACGAGCGCCTTCAGCCCGAAGCACTACCCCCAGGCGATCGTCGACTACGCCAACACCCGTGGCGCCGACAAGGTCCTCTACGCCGGCTACTTCCCGATGGACCTGAGCCTCGAGAGGATCATGACCGAGATGCCGCAGGTCCCGTTCACCGACGAGGTGTGGCCCAGGTTCCTGCGCGAGAACGCGATGAGGGTCCTCGGCCTGTAGGGACCGCTCACTCCAGCACCCGGGCGATCTGCTTCCAGTGCCAGCGCACGCCGAACGGCGTCGGATGCCCGGCGGCGTTCAGCGCGGCAGAGATCGAGTGGTGCGACGCCCCGGTCGCCGCCATCGATTCGATCAGGGTGCGAGCCTCCGCGGACAGCCCGCGCTCCAGCGGCGCGATCCGCAAGCCGTGCTGCTCCTTGAGCCGCCGCGTCTGCTGCTCGGTGCCGTGCACGCGCAGCGAGTGCGGCAGGTGCCCGCAGTGCACGACGGCGGGCAGCCGGGTCAGCGCGTCCTCGAGCTCGATGGCGCCCACCACGTCACCGGCGGCCCAACGAGCGGAGGCCAGGTCGGTCCAGACGACGGCTCCGGGGGGAACGTCCTCGAGCGCCGTCGTCGCGAGGTACCCGGGGCGCAGCGCCGCCGCCACTCCTCGCGCCGCGAGCTCCTGCTCGACCGCCACCCGGTGCGGGACGGACGCGAGCAGCACGACGGGGCCCTCCTCGCGCAGCGCCTCCTGCAGCACGTCCGCGCCCTCGGTGACGAGTGACTCGGCGAGGTGCAGTCGGTGGTCCGGGGCCGACGAGGACAGTCCCGACAGCAGCGACGGCAGCTCCGACTCGGGGACCGCCGGGCTGAACAGGTGTCCCTGGCCGAGGCCGCAGCCGAGGGACAGCATCAGCTCCTGCTGCTCCGGGGTCTCGACGCCCTCGGCGATGACGGAGACGCCGAGGTCAGCCGCCATCGACAGGGTGGAGCGCATCACGGCCTGCGCGCGCGGGTCGGCGCAGCGAGCCACCAGCGAGCCGTCGAGCTTGATCGCCGTGATCGGGAGCTCGAGCAGGTGACGCAGACCGGCGTGGCCGGTGCCGAAGTCGTCGAGGGCGATCCGCATCCCCGCCTCGCGGAGCTCGGTCAGCGTCCGCACGACCACCGCCGGGTTGTCGAACACCCCGGCCTCGGTGATCTCCAGGGCGAGGTTGGACGGCGCGAGCCGGTGCGCCTCGAGGTCGGCGAGCACGGACGAGGCGAGATCGGGCGCGGCGAGCTGGCTCGGGGACACGTTGACCGCGACGAGCAGAAGCGGCGGCACGTCGGCCCGGGCGCGCAGGTCGGCCAGGGCACGCAGCGAGGCGTGCAGGACGGACCGGCCCACCGGGCCGGACAGCCCGGACGACGCCACGTCGGGCAGGAACTCCCCCGGCGGCACGATGCCGCGCTGCGGGTGCTCCCAGCGCAGCAGCGCCTCGAGAGCACGCGGCCGGCCGTTCGACAGGTCCACCACCGGCTGGAACCAGGGCACCAGCTCGCCCTGGTCGAGCGCCACCCTCAGCCGCCGCCCGTGCGACGACGACCCGACCAGCCGGGAGAGCTCAAGGATGTTCACGACGCTCTCGCCGAGGGTCTCAAGCGCCCGCACCTGCTCCGGCGCGAAGGACCGCGCGGCGGTGTCGGCGACGCACAGCGCACCGAGGGCGAGGCCGTCACGGCCCACCAGCGGCACGCCGGCGTAGGACCTGAGCCGTTGCCCACGCACCTGGGGATGCGCCGAGAAGCGCTCGTCCTGCTGGGCGTCCTCGACGACCAGCGGCGCGAGGTGGTCCACGACCCACGCGGAGAACGTGCCCGACCGCGGGAGCTCCGTGAGATCGGACCCGACCGTGGCGAGGAACCTCAGCCGGTCAGCCCCGACCACCGAGACGAAGCCCTCCGGCGCGTCGCAGGCCCGCGCGGCCAGCTCGACGAGGCGGTCGAAGCCGGTGCCGGGTTCGAGCGGGTACGTCGCGAGCGACTCGAGGCGGTCGCGCTCGACAGGGTCGGGTGCCACGTCCTGGTTCCTTCCGGCGGGTGGATCGTCGATCAAGGGGCGCATCGACTGCCGGGGGGCACGCGGTTGAGCCAGCTGGCGCAAGACTGCTCAAAGGGACTACCCCGCCCAGGCCGGGACATCACCCGCTAATCACCTGGACCTCGTCAACGCGGAGGATGACCAGCGCAACGGCTCACCGCTGGACACCTTGGTCTCACCTCTGGGACATCCTTCGTCTCCCGCACCGCCCTCATCACTCCGGGCTGCCACCGCCGGGGTACCAGAGCGCCGCCCGCCCGGCACGACATCAAGGCATGCGCTCCGCCCTCGCCCTGCTGCTGGTGCTCCCCGCCGCCCACAGCGCACCCTCGGCATGCGCCGCCTTCGACGCGACCACCCGCACCGATCCCCTGCTGGGCCCGGGAATCAGCCTCTCCACGCCGTACACGGCCAACCTCGTGCCCGCGGACGCGAAGCCGACGATGATCCTCACCGGTGCCAACGGCGGGACCCTGCGCTACACCGTCACGAGGCGCAGCAAGGTCATCGCGACGGCGAGCACCACGGCCACCAGCATCGCCCTGCCTGATGCCGGGCCAGGGGCCTACCAGGTCGAGGCCACCCTGAACGGCGCCGGCACGTGCCTGCGCTACGGCGTGGCCATGCCGGGCGCGACGCTCGACATGGACCGGCTGCCTCCCGGCCGCGACTGGGGCGGCCCGGCTCCGGCGCGCGAGGTTGC
>JAODNF010000265.1 GCA_025464915.1 Frankiales bacterium
GCAGCGGGCCTGCGCCCGATCCTGATGCCGGCCCGCCCCTGGCACCGGGCGGCGCGACTGGCCGCACGCGTGCCCGGCCTGCCCTCCTACGCCGAGTGGGTCGAGGCGTTCGCCACACCGGCGGTGATGGACACCGGGCGGGCCAAGCGCGAGCTGGGCTGGGAGCCGCGGTGGACCGGCCTCGACGCCTGGCGCGACACCCTGCGCTGAACGGCTCCCGTCACCTCACGCGTGCTCGTCGAACCGCACGTCGATGACCTCGAACCCCTTGCTGCGCTGGGCTCTCGCCTGGTCGCCGTAGGCGCGCTCGTCCCCGTCGGTCAGGTCGACCTCGTCGGTCAGCGGAGTGAGCAGGGCGCGGGGGTAGAGGCGGTCGACGCGCACCGCGTTGGCCTCGCAGCTCAGCACGACGATGAGCGAGGTCAGGTAGAGGAACGCCAGCAGCCCGAGCACGAGCGCGAACACGCTGTTGGTGGCGCTGGCACGTGCCACGGTGTGCGTCACGTAGGCCTTGCCGTAGAGCTGGAGGCCCTGCCAGGCCAGCGCGGCGGCGATCGCGCCGGGCAGCACGTCGCGGGTCGTCAGCCGTCGGGCCGTGGCCACCCGGAAGGAGAAGGTGAAGGCGACGACGTTGACGAGCACAGACACCACGATCACGACGGCCCGCAGGGCCGAGCCGTAGCCGCCGACGCCTCCGCCTACGACGGAGAGCGCAGTGGTCAGCACGACTGCCACGCCGACCACGACGAGCAGCACGAGCGCGCGACCGCGGGCCTTGAGCGGGTTCGGCCGGTTGTTGCGCGGCACGGACCAGATCGTGTTCATCGCCGACTGCCCGGCAACTCCGCCGCCGAGCCCTCCGTACAGCGCGCCGACGGCACCGACCACGACCGCAGCCGTGCCACCGTTGAGGCGCTGGGGCGTCGCCAGCTGCTGACCGATCACCGGGAACTGCGCGAGCACCGACGACAGCAGCTCGTGCTGGGTGCCGGGATCCCCTTGCAGGACCACCCCCAGGACCGTCGAGGCCAGCAGGAGCAGGGGGAACAGCGACAGGAAGGCGTAGTACGTGATGAGCGCCGCCAGGTGCCCACCGCCGTCGTCGAAGAACTTGTAGAGGACGCCGAGGGGGTAGCCCGCCTTGACGTGGCGGCGCTGGAAGGCGTCCAGCCGTTCGGTCAGCGTCACCTCCGAGGTCCTCTCCCCCTACCGGCCGTGCAACCTCCCCCCTCCTGACGGCCACCGGAACGGGCCGCGCGGCGCGGGTTCCGCGTCCCGCCACGGGGCAGGGCTCAGACGTGATCCGCTGGGGTGCCGTCCTCGCTGCCGTGCTCGCGTCAGCCGGGCTGGTGGCTCCGGCCCTCCAGGAGCCGTGGTGGTGGCTGGCCGCAGCGCCGCTGCTGGCCGTCGCGCTCACCGGCGTCTGGGACCTGCTGCAGCGCCGGCACAGCATCCTGCGCAACTACCCCGTCATCGGGCACGCGCGCTTCCTGATGGAAGCGCTGCGGCCGGAGATCCAGCAGTACTTCGTCGAGCGCAACACCGACGGCCGACCTTTCGACCGCGACACCCGCACCGTCGTCTACGAGCGGGCCAAGGGCATCCACGGGGAGAAGGCCTTCGGCACCGAGCTCGACGTCAACGAGGTGGGGTACGAGTACCTGCTGCACTCGACGGTCCCGAGGCCCCAGCTGGAGACCCCACCCCGGGTGCGGGTCGGAGGCCGGGACTGCACGAAGCCCTACGAGATGGCCCTGCTCAACGTCTCCGCGATGAGCTTCGGCGCGCTGTCGGCGAACGCGGTCCGGGCGCTCAACCGCGGTGCGGCCCTCGGCGGGTTCGCGCAGGACACCGGCGAGGGCGGCCTGACGTCCTACCACCTCGAAGGCGGTGGCGACCTGGTCTGGGAGCTGGGCAGCGGCTACTTCGGAGCGCGCACGAAGGACGGGAGCTTCGACCCGCACGTGTTCGCGGAGAAGGCAGCGCACGACCACGTGAAGATGGTCGAGCTCAAGCTCAGCCAGGGGGCCAAGCCCGGCATCGGCGGGGTCCTTCCCGGGGCGAAGGTCACGAAGGAGATCGCCGAGGCGCGCGGTGTCCCGCAGGGCGAGAAGTGCGTCAGCCCGCCGTACCACCGGGTCTTCGCCACGCCGCGCGAGCTGGTCCGCTTCATGGCGCGGATGCGCGAGCTCGCGGGCGGCAAGCCGGCCGGCATCAAGCTCTGCGTCGGCTCGCGGGTCGAGTTCCTCGCCATCTGCAAGGCCATGCTCGAGGAGGGCACCGGCCCCGACTTCGTCGTCGTGGACGGATCGGAGGGCGGGACGGGCGCCGCGCCGCAGGAGTTCGAGGACCACGTCGGGGTCCCGCTGACCGAGGGGCTGATGTTCGTGCACAACGCTCTGGTCGGGGCCGGCCTGCGCGACCAGGTCCGCGTGGGCGCCTCCGGCAAGGTCGCCACCGGGAGCGACCTCATCAAGCGGATGTGCCAGGGCGCGGACTACACCAACGCCGCCCGCGCCATGATGATGGCGGTCGGTTGCATCCAGGCCCAGCGCTGCCACACCAACACCTGTCCCGTCGGCGTGACGACGCAGGACCCCCGCCGGGCTCGCGCGCTCGTCGTGCCGGACAAGGCCGAGCGGGTGCACCGGTTCCAAGAGGCGACGGTGGCGCAGGCGCTGCAGATCCTGTCCGCCATGGGCCTGGAGGACACCCGCGACCTCCGGCCAAGGATGCTCCAGCGCCGGCTGGACCACCTCACGACTGTCGGCTACGACGAGGTCTTCGACTGGCTCGAGCCGGGCCAGCTGCTCGCCGAGGCGCCGAAGGAGTGGGCGCACGACTGGGCACGCGCCGACCCTGACCGCTTCGTCCCTCTCTAGGAGTGCTGCCATGACCACTGTCGCCGAGGGCCTGGTCCAGGTCCTGCACGGGCTCGGAGTGAAGCACGTCTGGGGGGTCGTGGGCGATGCGCTCAACCCGATCACGGACGCCATCCGCCAGCAGCCGGACCTCGAGTGGATCGGCGTGCGGCACGAGGAGGCCGGCGCCTTCGCCGCGAGCGCCCAGGCGCAGCTGTCGGGCACCCTCGGGGTCTGCATGGGCACGGTCGGCCCCGGGTCGATCCACCTGCTCAACGGTTTGTACGACGCGGCGAAGTCGCACGCGCCGGTGCTGGCGGTCTGCGGGCAGGTGCCCCGTGCGGAGATGGGCAGCGACTACTTCCAGGAGGT
>JAODNF010000272.1 GCA_025464915.1 Frankiales bacterium
TGCTCTACCTGCACGGCGGGGGCTTCTGCCTCGGCGACCTCGACATGGAGCACGGCGGCGCCGTCCAGATCGCGAACGAGGTCGACGCGGTCGTGGTGAGCGTCGACTACCGGTTGGCGCCCGAGCACCCCTACCCGGCCGGCCTCGACGACTGCATGGTGGGGCTGCGCTACCTCAGCGGGCTCGTCGACACGGTCGCGGTCCACGGGCAGAGCGCCGGCGGCGGACTCGGCGCCGCCACCGTGCTGCGGGCCCGCGACGAGGGCGGCCCGGCCATCGCCTTCCAGAGCCTGGGCATCCCTGAGCTCGACCACCGCCTCGAGACGCCGTCGATGCAGGCCTTCACCGACACGCCGCTGTGGGCCCGGCCGCAGGCGGTCAAGAGCTGGGAGCACTACCTCGGGGGAAACCCGGCCGACGGGTACGCCTCACCGTCGATCATGGCGGACCTGTCGGGGCTCCCGCCGGCGCACGTGACCGTCATGGAGCTCGACCCGCTGCGCGACGAGGGCATCGGCTACGCCCTGCGGATGCTCCAGGCAGGGGTCAGCGTCGAGCTGCACGCCTACCCGGGCACCTTCCACGGGAACTCGCTGGTCGTGGACGCCGCCGTCAGCAAGCGCCAGGCAGCCGACCTGATCGGCGCCCTCCGCCGCGGCCTGGGCGCCTAGTGCGAGCGGACCCCGCGACCCGCTGCGTGCCGCAGGGCTCGTCGCGCAGGGGAGCCGTCAGGCGAGGGGGCCGGAGGTCTCGTAGGTCTTGATGTCGGCCGGACCCTCGAGCGCGTCGCCGAGCACGCCGAACAGCTCCGCCAGGTGCGGCTGCGTGAAGTGGGCGTCGAGCGAGGCCTTGTCCTCCCAGGTCTCGACCGAGATGAAGCGGTCCGGGTCCTCGACGTCGACCGTGAAGGAGTACGACAGGCAGCCGGCGTCGCCGCGCGAGGCAGCAGCCGCCTTCGCGAGCGCCGCGGTGATGTCCGCGCGCCTCTCCGGCTTGCCGTTGAGCGTGGCGATGACGACGAGCACAGGGCCTCCAGGGTCGGTTGCAGGCACAATAGGGCCATGGCACAAGACGTCGTGATCCTGGGGTCCACGGGCTCCGTGGGCACGCAGGCCATCGACCTCGTCGTGCAGAACCCCGACCGGTTCCGCGTCGTCGGCCTCGGAGCGGGCGGGCAGCGCACCGAGCTGCTCGCGGAGCAGGCCCTGGAGCTGGGTGTCGAGGTCGTCGCCGTGGCGCGGGCGACAGCAGCGCAGGACCTCCAGCTGGCGTTCTACGCGGCCGCCCAGGCCAAGGGCTACAGCGCGGGGGACCACCCGATCCCGAAGATCCTGGCCGGTCCTGACGCGCTCGCTGAGCTCGCCGCGTGGCCCTGCGACCTGGTGCTGAACGGCATCACCGGATCGGTGGGGCTCGCGCCCACCCTGAGCGCGCTGCAGGCCGGGCGGACCCTGGCGCTCGCCAACAAGGAGAGCCTGATCGCCGGTGGGCCGCTGGTCACGCCGTACCTGTCCCAGATCACGCCCGTCGACTCCGAGCACAGCGCCCTCGCGCAGTGCCTGCGTGGCGGGACGCGGGCAGAGGTGGCCAAGCTGGTGCTGACGGCCTCCGGTGGCCCGTTCCGCGGGCGCACGGACCTGGCGGGCATCACCTACGCCGAGGCGATGGCGCACCCCACGTGGGACATGGGCCCGGTGATCACCATCAACAGCGCCACGCTCATGAACAAGGGTTTGGAGCTGATCGAGGCGCACCTGCTGTTCGACGTCCCGTACGACCGGATCGACGTCGTGGTGCACCCGCAGTCGGTGATCCACTCGATGGTGGAGTTCGTCGACGGGTCCACGCTGGCCCAGGCCAGCCCGCCCGACATGCGGCTTCCGATAGCTCTTGCCCTGGGTTGGCCCGCCCGCGTGCCCGGCGCGACCAAGCCGGTCGACTGGGCACAGGCCCACACCTGGACCTTCGAGCCGCTCGACCACGCGGTCTTCCCTGCGGTCCAGCTGTGCCGGGAGGCGGGTACGACCGGCGGCACCGCTCCGGCGGCCCTGAACGCCGCCAACGAGGTCTGCGTCGAGGCCTTCCGCGCAGGGCGGCTGCCGTTCGCGGCGATCACGGACACCGTGGCGCAGGTCGTCGCGGAGCACCCGCTCAGGGAACGTCCTGAACTGGTCGACGTTCTAGAGGTAGAGACCTGGGCGCGCACGCGCGCGTCCGAGCTGACCGTAGGAGAATGACCGCGTGTTCGCCCTAGGCGCCCTTGCCTTCGTCCTCGCGCTGCTCACGTCCGTGACCCTGCACGAGGCGGGCCACTTCCTCACCGCGCGTCGCTTCGGCATGAAGGCCACCCAGTTCTTCGCCGGCTTCGGGCCGACGGTCTACTCGTGGCGCCGCGGCGAGACCGAGTACGGCTTGAAGGCCATCCCGCTCGGTGGCTACGTGAAGATCATCGGGATGACGCCCCTCGAGGAGATCGAGGCGGGCGACGAGGACCGCGCCTTCTTCCGCCAGAAGCCGTGGCAGAAGTTCGTCGTGCTGGTCGCCGGCTCGACCATGCACTTCATCATCGCCACGGTCCTGGTCTTCATCGCGGTCGTCTCCATCGGCGTCTCCGAGCCGAACGCCCCGGTCCTCATGCAGCCGACCAGCTGCGTGTTCAAGGAGCTGACCGCCAAGCAGATCGACGACCCGAAGGCCAAGCTCGACGCCACGCCGGTCAACGGCGTGTGCCCCGCGAACACCGTGGCGGGAGCGGCCAAGGCCGCCGGTCTGCAGAAGGGCGACTACGTCCAGTCCGTCGACGGCAACAAGATCTCGACGTACGAGGACCTGGTGACCGTCATCCGGGCCGACACCTCCGCGAAGCCGCTGGCGGTCGTCGTCAAGCGCGGCGACGCCACCAAGACCCTGACGATCACGCCGTTCGTCACGAGCCGGCCGCGCATCGACGACAAGACCAAGCAGATCAGCGTCGGCACCA
>JAODNF010000340.1 GCA_025464915.1 Frankiales bacterium
CAAGAAGGCAGCGGTCGTCCTCACGACCATCGCCGCCTCCAGCCCCGCGCGCGCCGTCATCGGGGTCGTGCCCGGGACCCGCACCGAGTTCCCGGTCAAGGTGTCCATCAACCTCGCGAACATCGGCGGGCCCTCCGCGGGCCTGATGTTCGCCCTCGGCATCGTCGACCAGCTCGGCGACACGGACCTGACGGGCGGTCTCAACATCGCGGGTACGGGCGAGATCACGGCCAAGGGAGACGTCGGCGCCATCGGCGGCATCGCCCAGAAGATGCGCGGCGCGAAGAAGCAGGGCGCCACGGTCTTCCTCGTCCCCGCGGAGAACTGCCAGGAGGCGGCCAAGACCAAGCCGAGCGGCATCCGGCTCGTCAGGGTCTCCACCCTGAAGACCGCGCTGGACGCGCTCGCCACCTTGCGCGCTCACGGCACGCCGCAGAGCTGCTGATCCGCCCCTGACGCGCTGCCTGCGCTCCTAGACTCCCGCCCATGGAGCCCGGAGTCCCGTTCGCGCTCCTCGGCGCGGTCCAGCTCCTCGTCATCGCCTCCGGGCTCGGCCTCGCCGGCGCCGCGGTCCTGCGGCGCAACGCCGCCGGGTTCGTGCTCGCCCTCGGCGGCGCGGCGCTGTCGGGCGTCGGGGTCGCGACCGCGCTCCGCCTCGGCGACAGCACCTCCGACGGCCTGGCCGTCGCCCGCGGCGTGGCCGGCCTGCTCATCGCCGTCGGGCTGTGGACCGGCGGGCTCGGCAAGCGCAAGGACACCCCCGGCCTGTACGGCGTCGTGGTGCCGCTCGCGGCCGCCGCCGGACCGAGCGCCTTCTCAGGCATCGGGCTGGCCCTCGCCGCCGTTGCCTCGTTCGCCGCGCGCCGCGACAACGTCGGCCGGCTGCTAGGAGCGGGACTGCTGCTCGACGCCGCCGCCGGCTTCGTCGCCCAGGCCGCGGACAGCGGCAGCAGCGCGCCGACCACCGTCCTCGTGCTGCGCGGCCTCGGGTCGGTCCTGGTCCTCGTCGGCCTGGCCCTGCTGGCCCAGGCGTCGCTGCTGTCGAAGGTCGTCGTCTCGATCCTGGTCGGCGTGCTCGCCATGGCCGTCGCCGCTGTCGGCGTCGTCGGCAACGTCGTGGTGTCGTCGTACGAGGACCAGGCCCGTCAGGGCGTCCAGGACGCGGCTGCGGCCCGGTCGATCGCCTTCACCGACTACACGAGCACGGTCGTCAACGAGACCGCCAAGCGGCTCCAGGTCTTCTGCGACCAGAAGCCGACGAACTGCGCGCAGTTCGCCGCGTACGTCCCGACGATCCCGCTGGTCCCCAGCCGCGCGCACGACTTCCTGCTGCGGGTCTACAAGAGCGGCAAGGTCGAGACGGTTCAGCAGCAGCGGCTGGGTGCCAAGCTCAAGCAGTCTGCACTGCTGACTCTCCGCTCCCTGCCGACGGTCAATGCCGCGCTGACCGGCGGGAACACCGACGCGATCGGTACGGTGCTCAGGCTCCAGGCGGGCAAGACCGTCGTCGCACTTGCCGGCGTCGTGCCACAGCAGGACCCGAGCGACCCGTCCGCGAAGCCCACCTTCGTCTACGTCTACGGGATCGCCCTCGACCAAAGGTTCGCGACGGACCAGAACGACACCGGTGGCTTCGGCCTCTACGTCCTGGCGGGCGAGCCGCTTTCGGTCGTGGCCAGCAACAAGAGCGCCAAGGCAGGCGCGACGCTGCTCGACATCGCCGCTCGAGCGCACGTCGGGAGCGGCATCCCGGCGACCGGGGTCACGGTCGGGTCCCAGGGGCTCAACCCGACCGTCGCGTTCCGGCCACTGGCCGATGCCACGCACAGTCCGGCCGCGTACTTCGCGATCACGCGGGACCCGACGCAGGCGCTCGCCGCTGAACGGGATGCCCTGAGACTGCTGGTGATCACGTCCCTCGCCGCACTTCTGCTGGTCGCTGTCCTCGCCATCGTCGTCGGCCGCCGCACGGTCGAGCCAGTGCGCCGCCTGACCGTTGCCGCCGAGCGGATCGCGGCCGGCGACCTCACCGTCGCGACCGGCGTCCGCACCCGTGACGAGGTCGGCACGCTGGCGGCCCGCTTCGACGCGATGACCAGCTCCCTGGGCCAGCTGACGGGTGACCTGCGTGACTCCGCCGCGCGGCTGTCGACCGTGCTCGCGTCGATGAGCGACGGACTCCTGGCCACCGACGCCGACGGGGTGGTCACGAGCGTGAACCGGGCGGCGCTGGAGATGCTCGGCCTCGAGCAGATCGACGTCCTCGGCGAGCCGCTCGGGGTCGTCGCGGACGTCCGGGACCTCAACGACACGCAGCTCGCGTCGACCCACCTGCGCCTCCGCGACGAGGCGGCGGAGGTGCTGCGCCCCGACGGCAGCCGGGTGCCCGTGCGCGTCGCCATCACACCGCTCCAGGGCGCCGAGGGCGTCGTCATGGTGCTGCGCGACACGACGCGCGAGCGCGAGGTCGAGCGCATGAAGACCGAGTTCCTGTCGAACGTCAGCCACGAGCTGCGCACGCCCCTCACCCCGATCCGCGGCTACGCCGAGATCCTGGTCAGCCGGGAGCTGGGGGCCGAGCAGGTCAAGACGTTCTCGACCACCATCCGCGACGAGGCGCTGAAGATGAACCGCGTGGTCGACCTGCTCGTCGATGTGGCCGCGCTGGAGGCCGGTCGGGTGTCGGTGACGCCGCGCGACATCACGCCGAAGCAGCTGCTCGACGTGCGCATCGACGCCTGGCAGAGCCGCGCCCGCGACCGCGCGAAGGACTTCAAGCGTCGCGTCGCGACCGGGCTGCCGGCGCTGCACGTCGACCCGACGTGGGTCGGCAAGGCGCTCGACGAGCTCATCGACAACGCGGTGAAGTACACGCCCCAGGGCACACCCATCACCCTCGGGGCGACCCTCTCACCGGACGGTACGAGGGTCCGGATCACGGTCAAGGACGCCGGTCCCGGCATCCCCGAGGCCGCTCAGGCGACGCTGTTCACGTCGTTCGAGCAGGTCGACGGGTCCGCGACCCGCAAGGTCGGCGGCCTCGGGCTGGGACTGTCCTTCGTGCGCAGGGTCGCCGAGGACTCCGGGTTCCCGCTGTCGGTCGCCTCGAAGGAGGGCAAGGGAGCGGAGTTCAGCCTGGACCTGCCCGTCTCCGACGCCCCGATCACTCGTCGAGGGTCGCGAGCAAGGCCTCGCTGAGGCCGGGAACCAGGTCACTGCCCGTCACCCGCTCGTCGCCGGCGCCGTCCTGACCACGCAGCCGCAGCAGCGACTCCCGGGTGCCGTCCCGGAGGACGCCCACCGTCATCCGTACCTCGCGGCGCTCCGGGTGCTCCTGGACGACTGTCAGGTCCTCCTCGAGGGCGGCCTCGGCCGAGGGGGGCAGCACCAGCACCTCGTGGGCGAGGATGACCCCGAGCACCTCCGGTCCGAAGACCACGCTGGCGAGCGCCTCGTCGAGCGGTGCGTCGCCGAGCGGCTCCTGCGCGATCGGCGTCAGCGACCCCGGCCTCGCGGCGACGAGGCCCATCGACTCGGCGAGCTGCGGCTCGGCGCGGAGCAGCTCCTCGGTGTCGACCAGGGCGAACAGCTGCGGCGGCTGGTCCCAGCCGGCCTCGGCGAGGTGGCCTTCCACCTCCGCGACCACGGACAGCAGCACGGACGTCATGGGACCAGTCTCGCGGATCGCTGTGATTGAGTCTCAGGCATGGCAAGCAGACCTGGCGGTTCAGCGTTCCCCGGACGACCCCGATTGTTCGCCCCGACGCTGGTGATCGTGTTGGTGCTGCTGATCCTCGGCGGCGTCTACGTGGCGCAGTACACCGACTACCTCTGGTTCCAGGAGGCCGGTCACACCAACGTCTTCAGCACCGTCCTCAAGACTAAGCTCCTGCTGTTCGCCCTCTTCGGTCTGCTGATGGCCGTCGTCATCGGCGCGAACATCGCACTGGCCTACCGGCAGCGGCCCCCGTTCCAGCCGGTGTCGCTCGAGCAGCAGAACCTCGAGCGGTACCGGGTCGCGCTCGAGCCGTTCCTCACGCCCGCCCTCGTCGTGCTCAGCCTGCTCTTCGGCGTGTTCGCCGGGCTCTCGGCGGCCGGGCGCTGGAGGACGTACGTGCTGTTCGCCAACGGCGTCTCGTTCGGCGAGAAGGACGCGCAGTTCGGCAAGGACATCTCGTTCTTCACCTTCACCTACCCCTTCCTGCGGTTCGTGCTGGGCTTCGTGCTGGTCGTGCTGGTGCTGTCGCTGCTCGCCTCGGTGATGACGCACTACCTGTTCGGCGGCATCCGGCTGCAGACCGTGGGGGAGAAGCTGAGCGTGCCCGCCCGGGTCCACCTCTCGGTGCTCATCGGCCTGATCGTCGCGGCCAAGGCCTACGGCTACTACCTCGACCGCTACGGCCTCGCCTTCTCCACGCGCGGCTATGTCGAGGGGCCCGGCTACACCGACGTGCACGCGGTGCTGCCGGCCAAGCTCATGCTGGTCTTCGTCGCGGCCATCTGCGCGGTGCTGTTCTTCGCCAACATCGTGGTCCGCAACGTGCTGCTGCCCGCGGGTGCCCTGGCGCTGCTCGTGGTCAGCTCGATCGCGATCGGCGGCATCTACCCCTACGTCGTCCAGCAGACGACGGTGAAGCCGAACCAGCTGGCGCGCGAGTCGAAGTACATCGAGCGCAACATGGACGCCACCAAGCTCGCCTACGGCATCACCGATCAGCAAGTGACGCTCAAGGACTACACGGGCGTCGCCACGGCGACGAAGCAGACGCTGCGCAACGACACGGGGACGATCCCCAACATCCGGCTGCTGGACCCCAACATCCTGGGCCCGACGTTCAAGCAGAAGCAGGGGCTCCGGACCTACTTCAGCTTCAACACCAGCCTCGACATCGACCGGTACGACGTGGGGACCAAGACCGACGACTTCGTGGTCGCCGTCCGCGAGCTCGACCTGTCCCAAGTGCCGGCGCAGCAGCAGAACTGGGTCAACCTGCACCTCGCCTACACGCACGGCAACGGGTTCGTCGCCGCGCCGGCGAACACGACCGACCCGGAGAACGCCGGACAGCCCCTCTACATCGCGGGTGACGTGCCGCAGAGCGACGACAGCGCCGACAAGGCCTTCACGGTCGACAAGTCCCAGATCTACTACGGCGAGCAGTCGCCGTCGTACTCGATCGTCAACACCAAGCAGCCGGAGATCGACGGTCCCGCCGGCGACGCGAAGCAGGTCGAGGGTACGAGCAAGTACTCGGGGACCGGCGGCATCAAGCTCAACACCGGCTTCCGCAAGCTGCTCTACGCGCTGAAGTTCCGCGAGAAGAACATCCTGCTGTCCGGCTCGCTGACCTCCGACAGCAAGATCATGTACACCCGGTCGCCGGCAGACCGGGTGCAGAAGGTCGCGCCGTTCCTGACCCTCGACGGAGATCCCTACCCTGCGGTCGTCGACGGGCGGATCGAGTGGATCGTCGACGGCTACACGACGAGCAGCGGCTACCCGTACTCGCAGAGCACGAGCTTCGGGAAGGTCACCACCGACAGCTCGGGCTCGCGCAACGTGCAGGACCAGGTCAACTACATCCGCAACTCGGTCAAGGCCACGGTCGACGCCTACGACGGCACCGTGAAGCTCTACGCGTGGGACGAGAAGGACCCCGTCCTGAAGACGTGGCGCAAGGTCTTCCCCGGCCTGGTGAAGCCGAACGCGGACATCAGCACCGACCTGCGCAAGCACCTGCGCTATCCCGAGGACCTGTTCAAGGTGCAGCGCGAGCTGCTCGCCCGCTACCACGTCAGCGACGTGCAGACGTTCTTCCAGGGCACCGACCAGTGGGACATCCCGAGCGACCCCACGCAGGAGACGACCCGCGCCATCAACACCGGTCAGACCGGTGCGCCCACGACGACCACCTCGGACGCGGCGGCCCAGCCCCCGTACTACGTGCTGCTGCAGCTGCCCGGGGCCGCGGTCCCGTCGTTCTCGCTGACGACGACGTTCCAGGCCCGCAACGCCACCCCACTGACTGCCTTCGCCGCGGTGTCCTCCGACCCGGACACGTACGGGAAGATCGTCGTGCTCACCCTCCCTCGCAACAAGGTCATCGAGGGACCCGAGCAGGTGGCCAACACCTTCGAGAGCAACCCCACGGTCTCGTCGGCACTGTCGCTGCTGCGGCAGGGCGGCTCCGAGGTGAGGCTCGGCAACCTGCTGACGCTCCCTGTCGGCAACGGCCTGCTCTACGTCGAGCCCGTCTACACGAAGGCCAAGCAGGGGCAGAGCTTCCCGATCCTCAGCAAGGTCATCGTCAGCTTCGGCAACAAGATCTCCTACAAGGACACCCTCGCCGAGGCTCTCAACGACCTGTTCGGGGCCGGGGGCACGACGGTGGGTCCGACCCCATCGCCGGGCACGTCCGGTGCGCCGACGGACTCGTCGATCGCGCAGCTCGCCGCCGACGCTCAGGACGCCATCGCGAAGGCGGACGCGGCGTTGAAGAACGGGGACTTCGCCGAGTACGGCCGGCAGCAGGCACGTCTGAAGGGTGACGTGGACAAGCTGGCCTCGAGGACGGGCTCGGTCCCCACGGCGTCGACCACCCCCAGCCCGACGCCGGCCCCGAAGCCGTCGTAGGTCAGAGCAGGTCGAGCACCCTCTCCGGCGGCCGGGCCACGACGGCCCGGTCGCCGAGGATGGCGACCGGCCGCTCGATGAGCGACGGGTCGGCACTGAGCTGCCCGAGCAGGTCGCCGGTCACGCCGGGACGCGCGATCGCGGTCGGGTCGTCGAGCTTCGCCATCACCTCGGCGAGCTCCTCGCGCGTCGGTGGGTCGTCGAGGTAGAAGCGCCTCTCGAACTCCACGCCCCGCTCCTCGAGCAGCTGCACAGCACCCCGGCTCTTGCTGCAGGCGTTGTTGGTCCAGACCACGAGTTTCACCGGCCCATTCTGGGTCATGTATCGTGGTACGTACCGACGCGGGGTGGAGCAGCTCGGTAGCTCGCTGGGCTCATAACCCAGAGGTCGCAGGTTCAAATCCTGCCCCCGCTACAACGCAAAACCGCAGGTCAGGGCCTTGATCACCAGAGATGGATGATCATGGCCCTGACCCGTATGTAGGCAGCATGTAGGCAAACCACGTTCGTGGACGCACCCGGACGGCGGCGCTCCAGCCCGGACGCTTGCTCGCATCAGACGGCAGCGGGTCGTCGGGCCTGCGCGACCGCTCAACGAGACGGAAGTGCAAGCGCTCGCTGGTCGGCTGCAAAGCAACCTTCACCGGTCGGGTCGCGTCGGCCTTGTCCGGACCTGCCACTGAGCGAGGGCCTCGCGGTGGCCGTCACGTCTACCCTGCCGACCATGCATTGGGACCGCAGCGGGCTCGAGGCGGAGGGCTTTCGAGGCTTCGCCCCCTTCTCCGCGCTGCCGAACGCACGGGTGCCAGTCGGCGCGGGCGTGTACGTCGTCTACCGCGACAGCGACGAGCCGCCGCACTTCCTGGAGGCGAGCTCGGGCGGCCACTTCAAGGGCAAGGATCCGACCGTTCCAGTGCCATTGCTGCAGTCAGCGTGGGTCAGCGGCGTTCGTGTCCTCAACGTCGGCAAGGCGGCGCTCGGTTCGTCTGGCCGTCGCGGGCTCTACAAGCGTCTGAATGAGTACCGCCGCTTCGGCGTCGGCGAGCCGGTCGCGCATTGGGGTGGCCGGTATATCTGGCAGATGAGCGACTCGCAGGCGCTACTCGTCGCATGGCGCGAGACGCCCGTCCAAGAGCCCCGGCTCGTCGAGCAGGCATACATCGCCGACTTCGTCCGGCAGTACGGCAAGCGTCCGTTTGCCAACCTCACCGACTAGGCCGAGCCGCGCGGCTGCGATGCGCAGCGGGTGGTGGCCCCAGCCGGCAGGGGTTTACGCCTGACGATTCATTCGCCGATCTGTGTCGCAAGATGAAACTAGGGTGCATTCATGGATGTCCCTGTGATCGTTCTGGCCGTCCTGCTGGCGATGGCCGCTGTCGTCGTGCTGGTACTGGTACTGGCACTACGCGCCCGCCTTGCGCCCGGAACTGATCCCACCACTGTCGAGACGGCTGCACCGACCATGCGGCCCAAGCCCGGTGAGCTTGCCGCCCTCCTCGAGGAGTCCTCGGTCGATCTCGACACGGTGATGGCGGATGCCGGGGCCGCGTTGTACATCCCGATCGACCCAGGACGGAAGTATTTGGCGGTCACCCACCCCGACGCTCGGATCGAAGGGCGCACGTCGCCATCCCAGCTCGCAGGTGCGGCCGTCGCCGGACAGGCCGGACTAGAGGCTCTGGTCAAGGCAGGACAACTGACCGCGCGGCTGGTCGTCGTCGACCCCACCACGGCAAGGGCCATCAAGGCAGGTGCGATGGTCACCGACAAGGCGGGCGAGATGCTCGGAATCGTCAGGGGAAGCAACGGTGCGTGGTCCGGACTCACCCGGATCAAGCCACTTTCCGGTGGCCTAGTGAAGAGCGCCGCCGCTGGTCCCGCCTTGTTGAGTGCGATCGCAATGCAGGCACAACTCGCTCAGGTCGAGAAGTCGATCAGCGAGGTACGGGACGCCGTCAACGCCGTCAAGGGATACCTGGAGGCAGCTGAAGAGGCATCCGTCGAAGGGCGTCGGGGCACCCTGGCAACGGTGTACCGCACAGCGCAGGAGACCAGCCAGATGACCCAGCCCCTGTGGGACCAGATCCAGGATCTCGAGGCACCCCTCCGTCGCGACGTCAAGCTCGCTGATCGCTTCCTCGCGAAGGCGGTCAGCGAGCTGGAACAGGGCGCGTTCGGCTTGGTGCGTTCGCGCCTCAAGTGGCTGGAGGAGGCCGGTGGCCCCCTGGCCGCTGCGGTCGCCGGCGTGGCCGACGCCCGCCGAAGCCTGGTCCAGTTCTCGATGTTGCGACTTTGGTGGCTTGCTGTGGTCCAGGACCCGACGCTGGCCAGCAGGCAGTCGCAGCTGCTTGAACTCCTCGCTGAGCTTCCCGACCACACCGTCGAGCAGGCCCGCACCGAGAAGGTGCTGGCGGCAGCCGGAGAACTCAAGACCCATCACCGGGTCCTCGCTCCCCGCAAGCACAAGCAGGTCGCCTCGGGGGTGCAGCATGCGCAGCTCGAAATGCACGGGCTCCCGTGGAAGATCGTGGACGTCCGGCGAACGGCCGAGCTGGAAACCTAGCTACCGCTGGCGGGCAAGTCGGACCACTGAAGGTCCGAAGCGAAGCCGGCGTCTCACGAGCCGGGTCGTGTCATGGCGGCAAGCGGGAGTGCACACGGACGGAACTGTCGGAGGATCCGCCTAACGTCCGGACGTCCGGTAGTCGAGCGGAGGCGGGGGGTCTGTGGACAGCCTCTTCGACCCTGTCGCCGAGCCGGAGCGGACCGCGTTTTTGCGCCGGTTGCGCGCGCTGGTCGCACCGGTCGCGGCGGACGCGGGCGCGGTCGTGGACGACCCAGCGCTGCTCGACGTGGCGCAGGCCGTGTACGCGGCGTTCGGTAACGCCGGCGCGTCGGGCGGTCTTACGAAGACGCAGATCGCAGCGGCCTGCCCCGGTTTGCGGGACGGGCCGGCGTTCGACGCGCGGCTGGATCTGTTCGTTCGGCTCGGGATGCTCCAGCCGGTGTTCGACAAGACTCATCAGCAGCGGCTGGTGTTCAACCCGACGAGCGCCGCCGGGCTGCTCGTGTTCGAGCGGCTGTCCGAGCGCGGCGGCGTCGATGAGCTGATGTCGCTGCTGGACCGGACGCGCGCCGACGTGCGGTCTGGAGCGGCGACGCGCGAGCAGGTCGCCATGTCGTTGCGGTCGGCGCGGCATCTGCTGTCGGTGTTCGCGGACCACCTTTTGCGGCTCGTGTCGTCCGCGCCGCTGTCCGAGCTGATCGCGGAGCGACGCCATCACACGCACGCCGATCTCGTGGACGAGGTCCGGGCGCTGACCGGGCTGGTGTCGGACGCGTTCCCTGACCTGGACCCGCAGGCGTACCGGGTTGTCGTGCAGGCGCAGCGGTACGTCGGCGCGCGGGAGTCGTTC
>JAODNF010000360.1 GCA_025464915.1 Frankiales bacterium
AACCTCGTGCTGCTCTGTCGCCGCCACCACGTGATGTGGCACAGCGGCGAGCTGCTCCTCCCCGACATGGACGTCCCCTGGCTCCGCAAGCCCCTCGACCCGCCCATGGTGGCCTGAGGCGCTTAGGCTCCAGAGAGCGTGTACGGCGTGACCGGCTCCTCGAACCCGCGCAGCAGATGGGGAATGCCTGGTACCACGAAGAAGTCGGTGCTCACAGCGTCGACGAGCTCGCCGGCGAGGAGCACCTGCCCCGGTTCGGCGATGGCGACCAGTCGCGCCGCCAGGTTCACCGGCGTGCCGAAGTAGTCACCGTCCTGCGCCAGCAGCGGGCCGTACGCCAGCCCCGCTCGCACGTCGATGCCGCCGGCCGCAGCCCGAGGGTGCGTGACCAGGTCCAGTGCGATCCTGGCCAGGTCGTCGGGGGCCGCGGAGACCCACATGACCGCGTCGCCCAGGAACTTCACCACCCGCCCACCGCGGGCGTGGATCGTGTCGGTGGCCGTCTCCTCGAAGACCGACAGCACCTCGGACAAGGACCCGAGCGGCAGCTGCTGGGAGAGCCGGGTGAAGCCGGACAGGTCCACGAAACCGACACCGCAGCGGAACGCCGTTCGTTCCGTGAGCTCGCGATCGATGTCCTCGAAGTGCACCCGGGTCGCCTCCAGGTGCTGGCGGTGCAGGGTGTCGAGCATCTGCCCGATGCGCGGCACCAGGCGGGTGACGGTCGCGTAGGCCTTGGCCGTCATGACCTCGTCGCCGGTCACACCCACATCGATCACACCCTGCATCCCGACGCGCATCGCGGACGACTCGGCCTCCGTGATCCGTGCGAGCGCCGACCCGAGCACCCGGGAAACAGCGAGCGCCACGTCCTCGCCGAGGAAGGTGCGTACGTCCAGGTAGGTCCCGAGCGCCTCGACGTCCGCCTCGGTCAGCAGGGGTGCGTCGATGCCGTTGTCGGGCAGACCGAGAGTTCGCCAGACCCGGGTCAGGACCGACGGCTCGACCTCGAGCCGGGCAGCGGCGTCGCGGAGGCTGAGAAGCCCGACCAGCGGCCGGATCCGGCGGTCACCGGCCAGGGCGAACAGTCGTCCCCGCGAGTTCGCGATCTGCATCTCCTCGACGGAGCAGCCCTCCGACGCCAGGAAGACGAGCAAGTCGCGCCGTTCGGCAGCGTTCGATGCGGCCGGGTCGTACAACCCCGCCGCGGCCCACCCCTCGAGGTCCACGTGCTCAGTGTGTCAGCAGCCGTGGACGACCACAGCGCTGCCGACCCGCGCTTTGCGGACCTCGACACGGGTGGGGATGCGCTGCCGCAGCTCGGGGACGTGCGAGACGAGTCCCACGACCCGACCGCCCTCGCGCAGGCCGTCGAGCACGTCCATCACCTCGTCGAGTGTGTCCTCGTCCAGCGTGCCGAACCCCTCGTCGACGAACAGCGCCCCGATGCGCGCGCCCCCTGCCTCGGCCGTCACGACGTCGGCCAGCCCGAGGGCCAGCGCGAGAGCGGCCAGGAAGGTCTCGCCACCGGACAGCGTCGCGGTGTCGCGGTCCTGCCCCGACCAGGCGTCACGGACCAGCAGTCCGAGGCCGGAACGAGCACCCCCGCGCGCGGACTCGTCGGTGTGGACGAGCTCGTAGCGGCCCTGGGTCATCCGCAGCAACCGCACCGTGGCGGCAGCCGCGACCTCCTCGAGACGCGCTGCCAGAACGAAGGAGGTGAGCGACATCCTCAGGCCGTTGGCCCCGCCGCCGGCGCACAGGTCGGCCAGACCGCGCACCTCCGCGGCCGTCGTCTCGAGGGGCTCCAGAGCAGCGACGGCAGCACGGAGGTCGGGTACGAGGCGGGACAGCGCCTCGACTCGCTGTGCCACGACCCCCTGCGCGCCCTGCAGGGAGGCGAGGGAGGCGTCCGCTTCCGTCAGGGCCATGACCGTCGCCTCGACCGGCGCTTCGACGTCCAGGTCGACGGCCAGCGGCGGGTCGCTCAGCTCGGCTGTGAGGGCCGCCTCGATGTCCGCCGCGGACCGCAGCGACGCGGCGGTCGCCTGCCGCCAGGCCGGTGTTCGCACCGCGGCGCGCGCGTCGTCCGGGTCGGCGAAACCGGCTGCCACGCAGGCCTTGTCGGCATCGGCGAGCGCGGCCGTGAGCTCGTGGTCCGCCACGATCAGGGCTTCCGCCGCCGAGAGGGCAGCTGTCCAGGCGAGGGCCGAGGCCTCCGCGACGAGCAGCGCGTCAGTCAGGTCCTCCGCACCGGCCTGCTCGAGCTGAGCGGTCAGGGCCGCCGCGGTCGTGGCGGCCTCGGCTGCGCGCCGCTCCGCACCGTCCGCCTGGGTCTGCGCGGCGACGAGGGCGTTCGACAGCTCGGCGCGACGCGCTTCCAGCTCCGTCAGGTCCAGCTCGCGCGCCTCGACCTGCAGGGCGACGGAGGCCAGCAGGTCCAGCTCCAGGTCCAGCTCGGCGATCCGCGTGTCGAGCGAGTCGACGGTCCAGGGCCCGACCCGCTCGAGCAGCGCGGACTCACGGGAGGCGCGGGCTGACAGGCGCGTCGTGAGGTCGAGCACGACGGCCTGCGCCTCGTCCGCCTCACGCCGCGCGCGGTCCTCGTCGTCGACGGTGACGCCCTCGTCCCGCAACGAGGAGGGGTCGGGGTGCGACGGCGACCCGCACACCTCGCACGGGAGCCCGTCCTCGAGCATCGCAGCGAGCCGGGCGACCATCGTGTGGGTCGAGGCGACGCGCAGGTCGTGCGCCTTCACCTCGAGGGACAGCGCCGTCTCGCGGGCCGACAGCTGCTCGGACCGCAGCCCGACCACCTCCGCGGACACGGTCACGAGCTCGGCCACGAAGGGGCGCTGCGCGACGAGCACGTCCCGCTCCACCGTCAGCGCCGGCACCGCCGCGACCGCCGTGCGGGCCGAGTCCAGGTGCGCCGCGAGCTCTGCCCGGCGCCGGGGCAGCACGCCGAGCTCGACCTCGGCCGCCGCTGCGGCGGCAAGGGAGTCCGCCTGCATCGCACGGGCCCTGCCGACGATGCCGAGGGCGTCCCGCCGGGCCTCGTCGACCGCCCGCAGGCCCTCGAGGTGGTGCCGACGTGCGACGGCGTCGGCGGCCAGCCGCGCGACCGAGTCGAGCCGAACACCGGCGGCCGGAGAGCCGTCGACCGTCGCGACCGCCGAGTCCCGAGCAGCCCGACGCGCGTCGAGAGCCACCAGGAGCGGTGCCACAGCCGCGGCGCGAGCGGCCGCGTCGAGGGCGGCGGCTTCGGCGACGCGGGACGGTCGGGACGTCTCCAGCGCCTCGAACCGCGACAGCGCCGCACGCCGGCGGGCCTGGAGCCCCGCGACCCGG
>JAODNF010000389.1 GCA_025464915.1 Frankiales bacterium
GGCCCTCGACTTCCTCCCGTACGACGAGCGCGAGGCCCTCGGCATCTTCACCGCCGAGGAGCGCGCCGCCACGGTCGCCGCTGGCTACGGCAGCACCACGGACGAGGTCACTGACGAGGTCGACGTCGAGGCCCTCTCCCAGGGCGTCCCCGTCGAGGCCCCCGCACGCAAGGAGCTCCCGGTCGTCGGCTCGTCCACCGAGCTGCTCGAGGCCATGCAGGGCACATCTGCGGACGCCCCGCTCTGCATGACGTGCGGCACGAAGATGCGGCCCGCCGGCTCCTGCTATGTCTGCGAGGGTTGTGGCAGCACCAGCGGCTGCAGCTAGATCGACTCGTCGCCCAGCGACGCGGAAGGGGCAGCATGCCGAACAACTACGACTTCTCCCGCTTCGATGCTGCGAGTCTTGGCGCGGTCGTCGGTGACGGACACGCGGGCGATGCCGTCGGCGAGGACGAACGCGATGTTCGACGACTGCGGCGTGCCGTCCTTGCGCAGCGTGATGAGGACGGCCTGGTGACGATCGGTCAGAGCGGTCATGCCCACAGGCTCGCACGTCCGTCCTGATCACCTCCCGCTCAGTCAGGGCCTTGCCGTTCGGCGCCGGCCCTCTCGCCACCCCACCGCCTCGAGGTGCTCGTCCCACAGGAGAGCCAGGTCGGCAGCGGCCTCCTGCGCGACCGTGAACCCGCTCGCGAAGATGTGCTTCCACGGGACACCGGGCACCCGCGCCAGGAGCTCGTCGGTGCTGAGCAGATCGACGAGCGGGAGGACGACGGTCCACTCGACCTCGACGAAGTTGCCGCTCCGGGACGCGGGGTCGAAGGTGGGGTCGCGGTCGATGCCGCTCGTCGCGTGGCCGGCGGCAACCAGGCCGCGGCCCCTGCTGCCCTGCCGGAGCAGGAACAGGGTGTCGCCGGGCGAGATGCGGTTGCGGTTCTGCCCGGTGCCCCAGGACATGGGGACGGTGCCGCCGGCTCGGGTCCGCTGCACGTGGGAGGCGTAGCGGGCCTCCCCGAACTCGAAGCGGTCGGGGTTCCAGGTGAGCAGGGACATGCGCATCCGGTCCACCGGTCAGCCCAGGACGTCGGGCAGCTCTTCCTGCGACTCGTCGCCGCGCGGCGGACCGGCGGCTTCCGAGAGACGCTGCAGGCCGACCTCTAGCCCGCCGGCGAACTCACCCGCCGCCAGTAGGGGCAGCATCGCGTCGACGGCCTGCTGCGCCGCGGCGTCCGAGATCCGGTCGGTGAGCCCTGGTGCCACGACGCACTCGACCTTGCGTGCCTCGGGGGCGACGTAGAGCATCACGGCGGGCCGGCTCTTCGCCGAGGCGGCAGCAAGCAACTGCTCGGCGTGCTCGCGGGTGTGTCCGTCAGCGGGGCCGAGGTAGACGCACAGCTGCAGCCCGGTCGCGTCCTCGGCCTGGGCGACGGCCCGCTCCAGCCGGGCCCGGTCCTGCTTGCTGACCTGCTCACCAGCTGCCACTCGCGCCACCTCCGCCTGAGGACCCGCCGCCGAACCCGCCGAAGCCACCTCCACCGCCAAAGCCACCCCCGCCGCCACCACCGCCCCAGCCGCTGCCGAGGAAGAGGGGGAAGAACATGCCGCCCCGCCGCCTGCGCCGGCCACGCCCGCCGAGCCGGGAGAGGAACGTGAAGGCCACGAAGCCCAGGATCAGCAGGGGGAACAGGCTGAAGCCGGAGTGCGAGGAGGAGCGCGGCGCCGTCTGGCCGCCGCCGAACCCGTTGAAGCCGGCGGCGGTGTCGCCACCGGCGTCGGGTGTCGGGTCCCCGAGCGCCGCACGCACGCCGCGCTCGCCGACGCGCACCGCGTCCACGACCCGGCCGGCCTTGAGCTCGGGCACCATCTTGTCGCGCACGATGTCGGCGGCCTCGACGTCGGTCAGCGTGCCCTCGAGCCCGCGGCCGACCTCGATGCGGAGCTGCCGGTCCTGCGTGGCGATGACGATGAGGACACCGTCGTCCCGCTTGGCGCTGCCGACGCCCCACTTGCCGAACAGGTCGTTGGAGTAGTCCTCGATGCTCTCGTTGCCCGTGCTCTTGACCACAGCCACCGCGAGCTGGTGGGTGCTGCGGGTGGCATAGGCGGCGAGCTCTGCCTCGAGCTGCTGCTGCTCGGCATCCGGGACGGCGCCGGCGGTGTCGACGAGGTACCCGGTGGGGTCGGGGAAGCTCGCCGCCAGCGCGATGCCGGGAGCGGTGAGCGCCAGCATGCCCGCGGCGAGGGCCGTGCTGACGAGACGGTGCCGAGGTCGGCGCATCTCAGCCGGCAGTGGGCGAGGCCGACGGCTCGAGGTTCACCGTCGGGGGCACGTCGGAGCCCGGCGTGGCGGCGAAGGGCGGCCGCTTGTCGAAGCCGAAGATGCTCGCCGCGAGGCTGCCCGGGAAGCGCCGCACCGAGGTGTTGTAGGTGTTGACGGTCTCGTTGTAGTCGCGTCGCTCCTGGGCGATCCGGTTCTCCGTCCCCTCCAGCTGCACCATCAGGTCGCGGATGCGCTCGTTGCTCTGGAGCGTCGGGTACTGCTCCACGATCACCAGCAGCCGGCTGAGCGCGCCCTCCAGCTGGTTGGAGGCGGCCACCTTGCCGTCGATGCCCTTGGCGCTGCCGTACTGCGTGCGGGCCTGCGCGATCTCGCCGAACACCGCACGCTCCTGGCCCAGTGCGGCCTTGACGCTGCTGGACAGGTTGGGGATGAGGTCGACCCGCCGCTGCAGCTGCACCTGCACGTTCGCGAACTGGGTGTCGACCGCCTGGTCCTTGTTCACCAGCCCGTTGTAGGACTTCACGATCGGGAGCACCACGACCAGGCCGATGACGAGCAGCACGGCGAGGGGGATCAGCCACCGCGGGCGCGGGCGGCCTGAGCCGAATGATCTTTCAGACATGCCAGGGGAGTCCCCCGCGTGACCCGCCGGTAACCCTGACGGGACGCACGACACATCCGGGGTACTGGTCCCCGCATGGACGTCCGGGTCGGCCTGTGCGGGTGGACGGTCTCCCTGCGCACCTACGTCGAGCGCTTCCCGCTGCTCGAGGTCCAGAACACCTTCTACGAGCCGCCGGCCGACGCCTTGCTCCTTCGCTGGCGCAAGGCGGTCCCGCCGTCGTTCGAGTTCACGATGAAGGCCTGGCAGGTGGTCACGCACTCCGGAGCCAGCCCGACGTACCGGCGCATGAAGAAGCCACTGACCGCGGAGGAGCGGGCGGAGGTGGGTGCGTTCCGCTCCACGCCGCCGGTCCTGCGCGCGTGGCAGCGGACGCTGGAGTGCGCCGCGCTCCTGCGTACGACGGGAGTGCTGCTGCAGTGCCCGAAGAGCTTCCGTCCCACCAGCGACAACGTCGACCGCATGCGCGTGCTCCTGTCGGACGTGCCGCGGCCGGAGGGGAGGCTGCTCTGGGAGCCGCGTGGCGACTGGCCCGACGCGCTCGTGGCCGAGCTGTGCCGGGACCTCGACCTCGTGCACGTGGTCGACCCGATGGAGCGCGAGACGGTGACGCCTGAGCAGACCTACTACCGGCTGCACGGCACGACCGGCTCGCGGCACGTCCACACCGACGAGGAGCTGCGCGGCTTGCGGGACCGCGTGCGCGACCGGCCGCAGCCCTACGTGCTGTTCAACAACCTGCCCCGGGTGGGCGATGCGGAGCGGTTCCAGCGCTTGCTGTGATGAGCTCGTCGTTCGAGCGGCCGGTCTCGGCCGGCCCTGAGCCGGTGACGATCAGACCGATGGTGGCTCGCAGGATTTCGGGCTCGGAGCGCGAAACAGCAGGCGAGACCCTTTCGTCCTCGTTTCGTCGAGAGGGTGCTCTGTCCCCGATCGAGGAGTGAGTCTGTGCTGAAGCGCTGGGTGCTGGTCGTCGCCGTGCTGCTCGGAGCGGCTGCCACGCCGGCCGACGCGAGCGGGTCGCCGGCACCGACGATCTCCGTGCTGTCCAGTCGCGCCGACCTCGTCACCGACGGCCAGGCGCTCGTGGCGGTGTCCGGGCTCCGCGGCAAGGTCACGCTCGGCGGGCGCGACATCACGAGCACCTTCAGCCACGTCATCGGCGGGCGACGCGAGGGCCTGGTGACCGGGTTGAGGCTCGGCACCAACGTGCTCGCTGCCACGGTCGACGGCAGGACCGCACGGCTGACGATCACCAACCACCCGAACGGCGGGCCGGTCTTCACCGGTCCGCAGATCGGGCCGTGGAAGTGCGCTGCCGGCGCGTTGGACAAGCAGTGCAACCAGCCCGCGCGCTTCTCGTACCTGTATCTGTCCTCCGACCCCTCGAAGGCGGGGCTGCAGCCGTACGACCGGGACGCCCGGCCGACGGACGTCGCTGAGACGACGACCCAGACGGGGCAGAAGGTGCCGTTCATCGTGCGCCAGGAGCTCGGCTACTCCGACCGCGACCAGTACAAGGTGCTGACCCTGTTCAACCCGGGTTCGCACTGGTCGCGCTGGGCGCCGCCGGCGACCTGGAACCACAAGGTCCTGGTGACGGGCGGCGGTGGCTGCGGCGGTTCCTACGGCAGCGGCAACGCGCCACTGGCCGACTTCTCCGGGACCATCCCGACGATCCCGGGGCGCAACGACAGCTACGTCGACGCGCTCGGCATGGGCTACACCGTGATGACGCACGCGCTCGACAACACAGGCCACAACTGCAACGTGGCCGTCGAGGCCGAGGCGCTGATGATGCTCAAGGAGCACGTCGTCGAGGCCTACGGCGACATCAAGTGGACGATCGGCACCGGCTGCTCCGGCGGCTCGATCGTGCAGCACACCATCGCCAACGCCTACCCGGGTGCGGTGTACGACGGGTTGGTCGTCACCTGCGCCTACCCGGACACGTTCACGGCCGGTTCGCAGTTCGCGGACTACGACATGCTGCGGCACTACTTCGAGGACCCGAGCCGGTGGGGGACCGGGGTCGTGTGGACGCCGGCGCAGTGGGCGGCCGTGGAGGGCCGTCCCGACCCCGTCAACGCGGTCGTCGCCGACGAGGGCCTGTTCAAGGACGCCGTGAATCCGGCCGGGACGTGCGTCGCGGCCTCGAAGGTCTACAACGCGTCGACCAACCCGCGCGGCGTGCGCTGCTCGATCCTGGACTACATGAAGACGCTGCTGGGTCCGCGCCCGCGAGCCGTGTGGACGCCCCAGGAGAAGAAGGCCGGTCGCGGCTTCGCGGGCGTTCCGTTCGGCAACGTCGGTGTGCAGTACGGGCTGTCGGCGCTGCAGCAGGGCCTCATCACGCCGGAGATGTTCGTCGACCTCAACACCAAGATCGGCGGGCTCGACATCGACGCCAAGCAGTCGGCGACGCGGATGGTCGGCGACGACAGTGCCGTGGCGAACAGCTACCGCACCGGGCTGGTCAACGAGACCGACCACATGGACACCGTCGCCATCATCGACCACGCCGGTCCCGACCCGGGCGCTGCGCACGACTACGCACACACCTGGTGGGTCCGGGACCGGCTGGACAAGGCGCACGGCGGCCACGGCAACCAGGTCCTGTGGTTCGGGCCGGCCCCGCTGATCGG
>JAODNF010000394.1 GCA_025464915.1 Frankiales bacterium
CCGGGGCGCCGAGGTCGTTCCGGACCGGGCCGGCAACCTCTGGGCCTGGTGGGGCGACCCGGACGAGCAACCCGGGGTGGTCCTGGGCTCGCACCTGGACTCCGTGCCCGAGGGTGGGGCCTTCGACGGACCCCTGGGTGTGGTGAGCAGCCTGCTCGCCGTCTCTGCCGCGGGTCCGCTCCCGAGGCCGGTGGCCGTCGCGGTCTTCAGCGACGAGGAGGGTGCCCGGTTCGGGACCGCCTGCGCCGGCTCGCGGCTGCTCACCGGGGCACTCACCCCGGAGCGGGCGCTGGCGCTCAGGGACGCGGACGGGATCACCATGGCGGAGGCCATGCCGATGGCGCCAGCCGCCGACCCCGAGGCGGTCCGTCGGATCGGCTGCTTCGTCGAGCTGCACGTGGAGCAGGGGCGGGCCCTCGAGGTCCCCGTCGGCCTGGCGACCGAGATCTGGCCGCACGGCCGGTGGCGCTTCGACCTGCCCGGTCAGGCCAACCACGCGGGCACGACGCGGCTGGCCGACCGCGAGGATCCGGTGCTGGCGTTCGCGGCGATGGTGCTGGCGGCGAGGAGGCACGCCGAGGAGCTCGGCCTGCTGGCGACGTTCGGCAAGCTCGAGGTCTTCCCGAACGCCGTCAACGCGGTCCCCGGTCTGGTGCGGGCCTGGCTCGACGCGAGGGCACCGACCGAGGATCTGCTGCACCAGCTCCTCGAACGGCTCGGGGGCGACCCGAGCGTCGAGTCCTGGACGGGTGCGGTGCAGTTCGACGGGCAGCTCGCGGGCCGGCTGCAGGCCGCGCTGGGGGACGTACCCCATCTCCCGACAGGTGCCGGGCACGACGCCGGCGTCCTGCAGGAGCACGGCATCCCGACCGCCATGCTGTTCGTGCGCAACCCGACCGGCATCAGCCACGCGCCCGAGGAGCAGGCCGACGAGAGCGACTGCGTCGCCGGCGTCGAGGCGCTCACCACCGCCTTGCGGGAGCTCGCCGGATGACGGCCTGGTGGTGCGAGCTGGCCTGGCTCGAGGTGCCGTCCCAAGGGGTGCGCATCGAGGAGGCCGGCGGGGTCATCAGGTCGGTCACCCGGCAGCGGCGGCCCGGGGACGAGGTGCTGCCCGGGCTCGTCCTGCCCGGCTTCGCGAACGCCCACTCGCACGCCTTCCACCGGGCCCTGCGGGGACGCACGCACGACCGCGGCGGCACCTTCTGGACGTGGCGGGACCAGATGTACGGGCTCGCCGCCGTGCTCGACCCCGACTCCTACCTCGAGCTCGCCCGGGCGGTCTTCGCCGAGATGGTCCTGGCCGGCTACACCGTCGTGGGGGAGTTCCACTACCTCCACCACGGCCCGGGGGGGCAGCGGTACGACGAGAACAACGCCATGGGGCGCGCCCTGGTCCAGGCAGCGACCGATGCCGGGATCCGGCTCACCCTGCTCGACGCCTGCTACCTGCAGGGCGGGCTCGACGGCCGCCCGCTCGAGGGCCCGCAGCTGCGCTTCGGCGACGGCGACGTCGACCGCTGGGCCGGCCGCATCGCGGACCTCGTCGACACCCCGATGGTCAGGCACGGCGTCGCGGCCCACAGCGTCCGGGCTGTGCCGGTCGAGGCGCTGCCCGTGATCGCCCGCCGAGCGCTGCGCCACGTGCACCTGTCGGAGCAGCCCGCGGAGAACGCCGACTGCCTCGCCGTCCACGGCCGGACCCCGACCGAGCTGCTGGACGAGGCCGGCTTCCTCGGTAGCGGTGCCTGCGCCGTCCACGCCACCCATCTCAGGGACGGCGACCTCGGAAGGCTCGCCCGCACCGCGATCTGCGTGTGCCCCTCGACCGAGCGTGACCTCGCCGACGGCATCGGCCCTGCTCGCGACCACCGCGGACCCGTCTGCCTGGGCAGCGACCAGCACGCCGTCATCGACCCGTTCGAGGAGGCCCGGGGCCTCGAGATGGACGAGCGCCTCGCGTCGCTGCAGCGCGGACGGTTCACCCCCGAGGAGCTCGTCACCGCCGCCACGGCCAACGGCTACGCCGCGCTGGGCTGGGACGGCGGCGCGATCCGGCCGGGGGCCGTCGCCGACCTGGTGGCCGTGCAGCTCGACTCGGTGCGCACCAGCGGCACGATCCCGTTGCAGATCGCGCTCAGCGCCTCCGCCGCGGACGTCACGGACGTCGTGGTGGGCGGTCGACGGGTCGTGCGGGAGGGAAGGCACGGCCTGGGGGACGTCGGACGGCTCCTGACAGCAGCGATGAGTCCGCTGCGCACCTGACGTCCACTTACTCGGTAGGAGAACGTCACACCGGGTGGTTAGTCTCCCGGGCGGTTGCAGGATCACGAGGGGAACCCCATGCGTCGCTTTGCCGAGTTCGTGCTGCACCACCGGATCCTGGTGTCCGTCGCCTGGCTGGTGCTGGTCATCGCCGGGGTCATCTCGACCAAGCCGGTCAACGACAACCTGACCATCGACTTCTTCCTGCCGGGTCAGCCGGGCACCGAAGCCGCGCTCGACATCATCCACGACTTCGGCAACGGCGGTAACTCCTCGCCGTACCTGCTGGTGCTGAAGGCTCCCGACGGTCAGAAGGTGACGGGCAACGAGCCGGCTGTCGCGAGCGCCTTCGAGAAGGCGTCCAAGGCGGCGCCGAACCTGCGCCTCGTCGACGAGGCCACCAGCACCAACAGGGTCTTCCGCAGCAAGGACGACACGACCACCTTCGCGATGGTCTTCTACAACTTCGGCAACAACCCCGCCGACCGGCCGCCGACGGACCAGATCACCGCGGCCCTGAAGAGCGGGGCACCGACCGGCTGGACCGCGGGTGTCACCGGCGAGGACGTGCTCGCGCAGGGCGACAGCAACTCCTCCGGTCCCGGCGTGCTCGCGGAAACGCTCATCGGTGCCCTCGGCGCCCTGCTGGTGCTGGCCTTCGTCTTCGCGTCCTTCCTGGCCTTCCTGCCGATGCTCGTGGCCTTCGCCTCGATCATGCTGACGTTCCTCATGCTCTGGCCGATCTCCTCCGCCATGAAGGTCTCGTTCATCGTCGAGTTCCTCATCGCGCTGATCGGCCTGGGCGTCGCCATCGACTACTCGCTGCTGCTGGTGACGCGCTGGCGCGAGGAGCGCGACCACGGCCGCGACAACCACGAGGCGGTCGTGGTCGCCATGGAGACCGCGGGCAAGGCCGTCATCTTCAGCGGCGTCACGGTCGCCATCGGCCTGCTGGCGCTCCTGGTGCTGCCCGTGCCGTTCATGCGGTCGGTCGGGATCGGTGGCGCTCTCATCCCGCTGGCCAGCGTGCTGACCACCTTGACCCTCACGCCGGCCATCCTCAGCTCGATCGGGCCCAAGGTGGACTGGCCGAAGATCCGGCACGAGAACACCGCGAGCAAGGTGTGGAGCCGGTGGGCCGCGGCGGTGGTGCGCCGGCGCTGGATCGCCGCGGGCGCCGGTGTCGTCGTGCTCGGGGTGTTCATCTTCGCGTTCTCGCAGATCAAGATCGGTCAGGCCAGCTCGGAGTCGCTGGCTCACGGAGGTCCGGCCTACACCGCCCTGCAGACGCTACAGAAGGCAGGGGAGCCCACCGGCACGCTCACCCCGCTCCAGGTGCTGACGACGCACGAGGGCGCCCACGGCGTGGCGGACGACCTCGCGAAGGTGGACGGCATCGCCGAGGTCATCGTGGCCGACGACGCCGGGAACACCCGCAACGGGCACAGCATGGTCATCGCGGTCCCCGAGAAGGAGACCGTCAACTCCAAGTCCGTGGGCCCCGTCCGGGAGGCCCGCAAGGTGGCCGACGGCAACCCCGCCGTGCTGGGGATCGCCGGGCTGGGTGCCGACCAGATCGACTTCCTGCACGGCGTCTACGGCAAGTTCCCGCTCATGCTGGCGATCATCGCGGTGCTGACGTTCCTGCTGCTGGCCCGGGCCTTCCGGTCGGTGCTGCTGCCGCTGAAGGCCGTCGTGCTCAACCTGCTGACCCTCGCCGCCACGCTCGGCTTCATGGTGCTGTTCTGGCAGAAGGGCTACGGGTCCGACGAGATCTACTCCGTGCACCAGACCGGCGCGGTCACGTTCTGGGTGCCCATGATGGTCTTCGCCTTCCTCTTCGGCCTGTCCATGGACTATGAGGTCTTCATCCTCGCCCGGATCCGGGAGGAGAAGGACGAGCACGGGGCGTCCACCGACAGCGCCGTCATCGAGGGCATCGCCCGCACCGGCCGGCTCGTGACCAGTGCCGCGCTCATCCTGTTCCTGGCGTTCATCGCACTGTCGTCCGGGCCGGGCACCGACCTCAAGCTGTTCGCGACGGCACTGGGCTTCGGGATCCTGCTCGACGCGACGATCGTGCGGTCGGTCCTCGTGCCGGCCCTGGTCTCGCTGTTCGGGGACTGGAACTGGTGGATGCCCACCTGGCTGGGCAAGGCGCTGCGCATCCGCGAGCCGCAGCCGGCGGCGGTACCCGCGCTCGCCGACTAGCGTCGGCGGGATGATGCCGCCGCTTCTGGACGAGCCCGCGCTCGGTCCGCTGCGGCGGATGAAGGCGCTGGCCACCGGCCTGCTCGTTCTCGCCGCGGCGGTCTACGCCCTGTCCTTCCAGCTCGACGGTGCCCTGGCGAGCTACGTCAGGGCGGCGTCCGAGGCGGCGATGGTCGGCGGTCTCGCGGACTGGTTCGCGGTCACCGCGCTGTTCCGCCGGCCGCTCGGCCTGCCGATCCCGCACACCGGGCTGGTACCACGCAAGAAGGACGAGATCGCCCTCAAGCTGGGCGAGTTCGTCACCGGGCACTTCCTCACGCGCGCGGTGGTCGTCGAGCAGCTGCACGAGGCTCAGCTGCTGCAGCGCACGGCCGCCTTCCTGCGCGAGCCCGGCGTGGCCGACCGGATCTCGCGGGAGGTCGCGTTCAACGCCAGCGCGCTGCTGGGAAGCCTCGACGAGGACGCGGTGGTCGCCAGCGTCGTCGAGCTGGTACGCCGCGACCAGGCCCGTCGCTCGTACGCCCCGGTTCTCGGCAAGGCCCTGGAACGGGCCGCCGAGGGAGGCGCGCACCGTCCGCTGCTCGACGTCGTCCTGAGCCGCGGCAAGTCCTACCTGCGCGCGCACCGCGAGGAGCTGCTGCCGCAGCTGCGCTCCTTCGTCGACGACCGGGGCTGGCTGGCGGCCCTGCTCGTGTCGGACCGGCGGCTGCGCACCGTGCTGGTGGACCTCGCGAGCCTGCTCGACGAGATGGAGCGCAACCCGCGGCACCGCGTGCGGCTGTGGGTCGAGGGGCTGCTGCACGAGATCGCGCGGGCGCTCCAGGACGACCGGCAGGTCGCGGCCCGCGTCGACGAGGCGGTGCTGCAGCTGCTGCAGGACCCGGCCGCCCTCGAGCAGCTGCACGAGCTCGTCCACGACGCCCTGCTGTCCGTGCGCGAGTCCCTGCGCGACGTCGACGGCGACCTGCAGGCCCGGCTGTCGGCCCTCGTGCTCGACCTGGCCGACCGGCTGGTCGGGGACCTCGAGTTCCGCCAGCGCGTCGAGCGGCTGGCCGAGTCCGTCGTCGGGCACGCCGTCGACAACTACGGCGACGAGCTCACCTCGCTCATCCGCACCCAGGTGGCGCGGTGGGACGCGACGTCGGCGTCACGCCGCATCGAGTTCGCCGTCGGTCGGGACCTGCAGTTCATCCGCCTCAACGGCACGGCGGTCGGCGCCCTGGCCGGCCTCGCCATCCACGCGGCGACCGACCTGCTGTCCTGACGTCCTAGCAACTGGCGCCTCAGTCAGGCTCAGGAAAAAGGACGCAACGCCCCCGAGGACGTCCTAGCATCTGGCGCCTCAGTCAGGCTCAGGAAAAAGGACGCAAGGTCAGGTGGGCTGGTAGCCGGGGCGGCCGGCGTCGTTCCACTCCTCCCAGAGCTCGAAGAACTCCGGGCCGAACGGGTCCTTGCCGCGCAGCGGCATCGACGAGCGGCGGATGCTGAAGTCCAGCGGCGCCAGCTCGACCGCGGCCTGGAAGTGCTTCTCCGCGAGCTCGAGGTGCCCGTGCCGGTGCAGCCACGCCGCGAGCCGGCGCACCGCCCGGGCCCGCCGCAGGTCGTCGTCGTCCGCGGCGTCCTCGCCGAGGGGCGCTGACCCGCCGCGAGCCCACGTGCGCAGGGCGTCGTGGTGCTGGTCGGCCTCGAGCTTGGTGAACTAGATGATCTGGTCGTCGCCGGGGGCGATCGTCGGGGGCTTCACGACGCGGCCCTCCTCGTCGAGCCAGACCGTCGACGGCACGTTGACGATCCCGAACACGTCCGACAGCCGGTGCTCCGGGTCGACCGCCGTCGTCATGCCCTCCTGCACCCACGGCTTCACCGCCTCGACGTCCTCGTCGACCGCGACGGTGATGATCTGCACGCCGTCGGCCTTCAGCTCGTCGGCGAGCAGCTTCCAGCTCGGCAGCTCGTAGCGGCAGCCGCACCAGGTCGACCAGGCGACGACCGCGGTCTTCTTGCCGCTGCCGGTGAGCGACACCGGGTTGCCGTCGACGTCCTTGAGGACCAGCGGGGGAGCGACCTCACCGGTGGCGGCGACCTGCCCGCCGGCCTCGCCGAGGACGGCGACGTACGAGCCGTCGACCACCTCGGTCGCGAGCGGCCGGCGGAGCGCGGCCGCGACGTCGGTCAGGGACACGGGCGCAGTCAGCTTCACCGGGACGCACACGTCGCCCCGGCACAGGCCCACGTCCTTCAGCTCCCAGCCGGTCGCCTCGTTCAGCGCGCCCGCCGACAGCAGCAGGCCGTCGCTCTCGACCGTCGTCTCGCGGTCGCCGTCCAGGACAGTGAGGGTCACAGCCGGACTGTAGAACACGTTCTAGCAGCCCGCACCACAGTGACCTCGCAGCGAGGGTCCAGGCAGGCCGCAGAGCCGGCGCCGATCTTGGGAGCTGTCCCTCCCACGACAAGGAGCACTCCCATGACGGTCACCGAGACCGAGACCACGCCGGTCGGGAGTCCGGCGCCCAGGCCGCCGATGAGCCTGCGCAACCGCGTCGTCGCAGCCGGCGCCACGGTGCTGCTGCTGGCGGGCGGCGGCTACGCCGCGACCCAGCTGGGCAGCAGCAGCTCGTCGAGCACCGGCACCACCCAGGGACCCGGCACCGGCGCCCTCCCCGGTGGCGGTCAGAGCCCGGCCACCGGCACGCTCTCGGCCATCAGCGGCACCAGCATCAGCGTCCAGGCCTCGAGCGGGGCCGTCACGACGTACACGATCTCGAGCAGCACCCGGGTCATGAACGACGGCGCCTCCTCGACCGTGTCGGCGCTCGAGGTCGGCGACACCGTGGCCGTGCTGTCCGGTCGACCCGGGAGCACGGCCACCAGCAACGCCGCGGACATGATCCTTGCCGGCACCTCCGCCACCGCCGGGCCGCAGGGCGGCACCGGAGCGCCGCCGGCCGGCACCGGGACGGCATAGAGCCCGGGGCGAGGGGGCAGGAGGTGATCATGGACCTCCTGCCCCCGTGGGCCACCGACGCGCGCCGAGCCCTGCAGGCCGAGGCCCGCGCCTTCGCCCTCGAGACGGTGCTGCCCGTTGCTGACGAGCTCGACCCCGACAAGCGCGAGATGCCCGCCGAGCTCGTCCAGGCGATGGCCGACAAGGGCTGGTTCGGCATCACCATCCCCGCCGCCTCGGCCGGTCTCGGCCTCGGCGTGCTCGAGTACTGCCTGGTCTCCGAGGAGCTCGCCCGCGCGTGGCTCTCGGTGGCGTCGATCCTCGCGCGCGGCCAGGGCCTCGGCACCCAGGTCACGGACCCGGTACGACGCGAGCAGCTGCTCAAGAGGAGCGCGGCCGGTGACTGGATCGGGTCGATCGCGCTGTCCGAGCCCGATGCCGGGAGCGATCTGGCCGGCGTGGCGACGACCGCGGAGCGCGACGGCGACGGGTGGGTCCTGACGGGGCACAAGCGCTGGGCCGGCAACGCCCTCGCCGCCGACTTCATCGAGGTCCTCGCCCGGGTGCGGGAGCCCGGCCCGGACGAGCCGCGCAGCGCGGGCCTCGAGCCGTTCCTCGTCGTCAAGGAGCGCGGCGCCTTCCCGGACGGGATGGCCGGCACGACGATCGACAAGATCGGCTACCACGGCTTCCTCACCTGGGACCTCGTGCTCGACGGGGTCCGGGTCCCCGACAGCGACCGCCTCACCGGCCTGTACGGCGACGCGGGCGCCGCCGGCGACGAGGGCGGGTTCGCCTCGGTGCAGCGCGGCCTCAACATCGCGCGGGTGCACACCGCTGCCCGGGCGGTCGGGGTGGCGCAGGGCGCGCTGGAGGACACCCAGGCCTACCTGCTGGAGCGCGAGCAGTTCGGCCACCCGATCGCGGAGTTCCAGGCGCTGCGGTTCGCGCTGGCCGACATGGCCGCCGACGTGGCGCAGTCCCGCGCCTACTGGTGCCAGGTGGCGCACCTGATCGACGAGGGCGTGCCCTGCGAGAGCGAGGCCGCGATGGTCAAGCTGCAGTGCACCGAGATGGCTGTCC
>JAODNF010000050.1 GCA_025464915.1 Frankiales bacterium
GGCAGGTTGCCCACGTGTTACTCACCCGTTCGCCGCTCGAGTACCCCGAAGGGCCTTTCCGCTCGACTTGCATGTGTTAAGCACGCCGCCAGCGTTCGTCCTGAGCCAGGATCAAACTCTCCGTTAAGGATTCTGTTTGAACACTGGCGAGCAGAACGCACTGACATTTCTGTCCTTGCATTTCTGTCACCAAATAACCGTCATCTGCGGACTGTCGCTGTCATGTGACCGCGCCAGCAACCCGCAAGAATCGGGATGAAACTTGGCACTGACTTTCGGCACGCTGTTGAGTTCTCAAGGATCGACTGCTCTCCGACGCCGGCCTCTCAGCCGTTCTCGGGGCAACTCGCCTAATCTATCAGGTCCCGTTCGCGGCGGTCAAACCTCGCGGTCCTCGCTCCGTTCCGGGCACTCCCAGAGGGGCACGGCGAACCGGCTTGTCCTTCAGGGGGTGGCCCGCGGACCGTACTGTCGCTCGACCAGTTGAACGGTCTCGCTGGTGTGTCCGGTGCTCCGGGGGCGTCGATGAACTTAGGCGGAACCGACGGCCTGCGTCAAACGAACGGCGGGGTTTCTCGTCACGACTGGGTCACAGACCGGGACGAGCAGCGCGATCCGGGCGCGCGAGAGGCCGCTCAGGCCTGCGTGCGCTCCACGACGAGGGTGTTGCGCTTGCCCTTGCGCAGCACGAGGAAGTGCCCGTGCAACCAGTCCGTCTCTGACGGCACGGCGGCCTCGTCCGCGAGCTTGGCGTTGTTGAGGTAGGCACCGCCCTCCTTGACCGCGCGCCGGGCGTCCGACTTCGACAGCCCGAGCCCCTCTGCGAGCAGGTCCACGACCGGGGGGCACTCCCCCGTGACCTGCAGCGACGGGGCCTCGGCGAGCGCTGCCCGCAGCGTCGGCTCGTCGAGGTCCTCGAGCGCGCCGCTGCCGAACAGCGCCGCGGACGCGGCCTGGACCTTGACCCCCTCGCTCTCGCCGTGGATCAGCGCCACCAGCTCGGCGGCGAGCCGGCGCTGCGCCGTGCGCGCGTGCGGGCGCTCCGCGGTCTCGGCGTCCAGGGCCTCGACCTCCTCACGGCCCACGAAGGTCAGCAGCCGGAGGTAGGTGCCTGCGTCCTTGTCGTCGACGTTGAGCGCGAACTGCCACAGCGCGTACGGGGAGGTCAGCTGCGGGTCGATCCAGACGTTGCCCCCGCCCGTGCTCTTGCCGATCTTCTGCCCGGCGGAGTCGGTGACGAGCGGGAACGTCATCGCGTGCGCCCCGCTCACGCCCTCCATCCGGCGCAGCAGGTCCAGGCCGGCCGTGATGTTGCCCCACTGGTCGTTGCCCCCGATCTGGGCGGTGCAGGCGTGGCGGCGCCACAGCTCGACGAAGTCCAGCGACTGCAGCAGCTGGTAGCTCATCTCGGTGAAGGACAGCCCGCCGCTCTCCAGCCGTGCGCTCACCGACTCGCGCGCGAGCATCTGGTTCACCGGGAAGTGCCGCCCGACGTCCCGGAGGAAGTCCAGCGCGCTCAGCGGAGCGGTCCAGTCGAGGTTGTCGGCCAGAATCGCGCCCGTCGGGCTGTCGTCGAAGTCCAGGAAGCGGGCCATCTGGGCCTTGATGAGCACCACGCGTGCGGAGATCTCGGCCGGCGTCATCATCGGCCGGTCGGTCGTGCGCCCCGTCGGGTCGCCGATGAACCCGGTCGCGCCGCCCGCGAGGGCGATCGGGCGGTGGCCGGCGAGCTGGAAGCGGCGTAGCGCGAGCAGGGGCACGAGACTGCCGACGTGCAGCGAGTCGGCCGTCGGGTCGAACCCGGCGTAGACCGTGACGACGCCGGAGGCGAGGTCGCGGGCGAAGGCCTCGCGATCGGTCGTCTGGGCGATGAGGCCGCGCCACTCGAGGTCCGCGAGGACGTCGGTCACGGGCGCGACGGTAGGCAGGCTCACCCGCAGCATGCTGCCGTATCCGGCAACCGGGTTGGCTCAGCCCCCGGCGGCGAGGGCAGGCGCGTCGAGCACCGTGCCGTGCCGGTCGTCGTAGCGACCGAGCGCGACGTCGCGCACGACTGTCGCGGTGGCCGCCGGGTCGTCCCAGGCCGTGACGTCGTCCCAGGTCGGCATCGAGAGCGTGAGGTCGGTGCGGACCAGGCCCGGCAGGACGTCGAGGACGACCACGCCGGTCCCCCGCAGCGGCTCGGTCAGCGACTCGGTGAACAGGCTGACGGCGCGCTTGCTGACGGCGTACCCGGTGTAGGTGCCCGTGCGCGTGGCCGCCCGGGCCCGCGACGCCAGGTTGACCACGCGGCCGCGGCCGCGCAGCACCATCGGCGGGAGCAGCGCCCGGGTCATGAGGAGCGGGCCGCGCAGGTTGGTTTCGACGACCCGCCAGACGTCGTCGCGGTCGGACTCCCAGAACGGCACCTGCTCGCGCTCGATGACCGCGGCGTTGTTGACCAGGAGGTCGACGGTGCCGAGGTGCTGCTCCGCGTGCATCACGACCCGGTCGATGGCCTCGGGGTCGGTCACGTCGAGCGCGGACGGGAACGCCTTGACGCCGAAGCGGCCGGCGAGGTCCTCCGCCAGCTCGTTCACCTGCTCACGGGTCCGCGACACGAGGAGCAGGGACATCCCCTCCGCCGCGAGGGCCGTCGCGATGTCACGACCGAGGCCCCGGCCGGCTCCGGTGACGACGCCGATCTGTCCGGTCAGGCTCACGACCGCACCCTACGGACCCCGGGCTTGAACGCCGAGACGGTGCGGTCCCCGTCGACCCAGAACCGCCACAGGGTCTCGGTGCCGACGGTGATGCCGACGCGCGGGCCCGTGGCCACGGCCGGCCGACGGCCGACCCGCGGCAGGAGGCGTACCGGGGAAGCCGGATCCAGCAGGTCCAGCCCGAGCGCCGCCCGGTCCAGGGCCAGCGCCTTCGCGAGCCGGGCCGGCCCCCGGCACAGGTCGCGGTCCGTGGAACGCAGCCGGCGCTCCCTCGCCAGCTCGAGCCCGTCGACCACCTCGCCGGCCCGGAGCAGGACCGCCGAGGCCCGCCCCTCCGGGCCCGTGACGACGTTGGCGCACCAGTGCATGCCGTAGGTGAAGTAGACGTAGAGCCGGCCCGCGGGGCCGAACATGAGCTCGTTGCGGGGTGTCGGGCCGCGGTGGGCGTGCGATGCGGGGTCGAGGCCCTCCCCGGAGTACGCCTCGACCTCGGTCAGGCGCACCGTCACCCCGTTCCCGACGAGCAGGCAGCCGAGGAGGTCGGGCGCGACCAGCTCGGCGCGGCGGTCCAGCCTCATGACGGGGTGGCGGCCGCCCACTGCTCGTGGGCGGCGACCTCGATGCGCAGCGCCTCGAGCTGCTCGGCGACCCGGACCGGCGCCGTGCCGCCGTGCCCCTCACGGGCGGCGATGGCACCACGGACGTCGAGCACGCTGCGGATGTCGGGTGTGAGGTGCGGCGAGATGCCGGCGAGGGTCGCGTCGTCGACCTCGTGCAGCTCGACGCCCTGCGCCGTGCAGTGCTGGACGAGCTGGCCGACGGCCTCGTGGGCGTCCCTGAACACGACGCCGTTCTTGACCAGGAGCTCCGCCACGTCAGTGGCGAGGGCGAACCCGAGCGGCGCCGAGGCCTCGAGGACGTCTGCGTGGACGGTCATCGTGGCGATCATCCCGGTCATCGCCGGGAGGACGAGCAGCAGCGTCTCGACGGCGTCGAAGCACGGCTCCTGAGCCTCCTGCATGTCGCGGTTGTAGGTGAGCGGCAGGCCCTTGAGCATCGCGAGCGAGCCGGTCACGTGACCGATGAGGCGCCCTGCCTTGCCGCGCGTCAGCTCGGCGATGTCGGGGTTCTTCTTCTGCGGCATGATCGAGCTGCCGGTGCTGAACGCGTCGTCCAGCGTCACCCAGCCGAACTCCGTGGTGTTCCAGAGGACGACCTCCTCCCCCAGCCGGGACAGGTGCACGCCGAGGAGCGCGGTGCAGAAGAGGAACTCGGCGACGAAGTCACGGTCGGCCACGGCGTCCATGGAGTTCGGGGCCGCAGAGCCGAAGCCGAGCTCGGCCGCCGTGCTGATCGGGTCGACGCCGAGGGACGAGCCGGCGAGCGCACCTGACCCCAGCGGTGCGACGGAGGCCCGCAGGTCCCAGTCCCGCAGCCGGTGCACGTCGCGGGCGAACGCCTGCACGTGGGCCAGCAGCTGGTGGGCGAACAGCACGGGCTGGGCGTGCTGCAGGTGCGTCATACCCGGGGCGGGTGTGTCCAGGTGCCGGGCCGCCTGCCCGATCAGGGCCTGCTCGAGCGCCGCGAGGTCGCGGACGAGCTGACGGCCGTGCTCGCGCAGGTAGAGCCGCAGGTCGGTCGCGACCTGGTCGTTGCGCGACCGGCCGGCCCGGAGCTTCCCGCCCAGCGCACCGAGCTTCTCCAGCAGCCCACGCTCGAGCGCCGTGTGGACGTCCTCGTCCTCGAAGGTGGCCACGAACGCGCCGGACGCCACCTCCGCGAGGAGCTCGTCGAGGGCACCGAGCATCTTCGCCAGCTCGTCGTCGCTCAGCAGCCCCGCCCGGTGCAGGACCCGGGCATGCGCTCTCGACCCGAGGAGGTCGTAGGGCGCCAGCCGCCAGTCGAAGTGCACGCTGACCGAGAGCCGGGCGAGCGCCTCGGCCGGACCGCCCTCGAACCGACCGCCCCAGAGGGAGGTCACTTGTCGAGACGGAGATCGCGCTTGGCCGCGATCTTCGAGGGCAGGCCCCAGAGCTCGACGAAGCCCTTGGCCAGCGACTGGTCGAACGAGTCGCCCTCGTCGTAGGTCGCGAGGTCGAAGTCGTAGAGCGAGGCGTCGCTGCGCCGGCCGGTGACGGTCGCGGTGCCGTGGTGCAGCGTCATCCGGATGTCGCCGGAGACGTGCTGCTGGGACTCGCGCACGAAGCTGTCGAGGGCCCGCTTCAGGGGTGAGAACCAGAGGCCGTCGTAGACGAGCTCGGTCCAGCGCTGCTCCACCGACCGCTTGAAGCGCCGCAGGTCGCGCTCCATCGTGAGGTCCTCGAGCTCGGTGTGCGCAGCGATGAGCGCGAGGGCCCCCGGGGCCTCGTAGACCTCGCGGCTCTTGATGCCCACCAGGCGGTCTTCCACCATGTCGAGCCGACCGAAGCCCTGCGCGCCCGCCCGGGTGTTGAGCTGCTCGATCGCGTGCAGCACCGACACCGGCTTGCCGTCGAGGTGCGTCGGGACGCCATCGGAGAAGGTGATGACGACCTCGTCCGGGCCGCTGCTGGTGCCGGGAGCCTGGGTGTAGCTGTAGATGTCCTCGATCGGTCCGTTCCACGGGTCCTCGAGGAAACCGGTCTCGACCGCGCGGCCCCACACGTTCTGGTCGACCGAGTAGGGCGACTTCTTGGTGACGTCGATCGCGAGACCGCGCTCTTCGGCGAAGGCGATCGCCTTGTCACGGGTCATGCCCGAGTCGCGGACCGGGGCGATGCACGTCAGCTCCGGGGCCAGCGCGCCGATGCCGACCTCGAAGCGCACCTGGTCGTTGCCCTTGCCCGTGCAGCCGTGTGCGACGGTGTCGGCGCCGTGGTACTTCGCGGCCTGGACGAGGTGCTTGACGATGAGCGGGCGCGACAAGGCGCTGACCAACGGGTAGCGCCCCATGCAGAGGGCGTTGGACTGCAGCGCGGGCAGGCAGAACTCGTCGGCGTACTCGTCGCGGACGTCCGCGACGACGGCCTCGACCGCGCCGCAGTCCAGGGCCCGCTGGCGGATGACCTCCAGGTCCTCACCACCCTGGCCGACGTCGGCCGCGACCGCGACCACCTCCTTGCCGGTCTCGTGGGCGATCCAGCCGATGGCCACGGACGTGTCGAGGCCTCCGGAGTACGCGAGGACGACGCGATCGGACACTGCGGTTCTCCTGAGCTTCTTAGAGGGTGCGGCCCTCGGCGAGCCGCAGCAGGCGGTTCGCGAGGGCCTCGGCGGCCGGCGTCGCCGGCTGCCGGGTGATGAGCAGGACGGTGTCGTCACCGGCGACGGTGCCGGCGACGTCGGGCAGCCCTGCCCGGTCGAGAGCCGAGGCGAGCAGGTTGGCACCCCCTGCCGGGGTCCGGAGCACGACGAGCGGGCCGGTCGCCTCCGCGCTGACGCAGAGCTCCTCGAGCAGCCGGCCGAGCCGGGCGTCGACCGCCTCCGGCGTGCCGGGGCGTGCCTGTCCGTCCGGGGTCACGGCGTAGACCGAGCCGGCAGCGCAGCGGACCTTCACGGCACCGAGCTCCTCCAGGTCGCGGCTGACCGTCGCCTGGGTGACCTGCACGCCCTGGGCGGCGAGGAGCCTTCCGAGCCCGGTCTGGCTCGCGACGGGCTGGGTCTCCAGCAGCTCGACGATCTTGGCCTGCCTGGCCGCCTTCGTGAGAGGGGTCTGCTGGACGGCCGCCAGCCGGCGCGGGGCAGCCATCAGGCCTCGAGGAGCCAGGTGAGCAGGGCCTTCTGGGCGTGCAGCCGGTTCTCGGCCTCGTCCCAAACGAACGACTGCGGGCCGTCGATGACAGCGGCAGCGATCTCCTCGCCACGGTGGGCGGGCAGGCAGTGCAGGACCATCGCGTCGGGCTTCGCGAGCGACAGGGCCGACTCGTCGAGGGAGTACGACGCGAGGTCGGCGAGCCGCTGCTCCGCGCCGGTCATCCCCATGGAGACCCAGACGTCGGTGCAGAGCACGTCGGACCCCTCGGCCGCGGCCTTGGCGTCGTCCGTGACGACGATCGTCGTGCCGAACGACCGGGCGCGCTCCACCACGGCAGGGTCCGGCTGGTAGCCGCTGGGCGCGCCGATGCGCACCTCCATGCCGGCCATCGCGCCACCGATGAGGTAGCTGTTGGCCATGTTGTTCGCCCCGTCGCCGAGGTAGGTCAGGACGAGGCCCTCGGTCGAGCCCTTCTGCTCCCTGACCGTCTGCAGGTCGGCGAGGATCTGGCAGGGGTGGAAGCCGTCGGTGAGGGCGTTGACGACGGGGACGCTCGAGGCGCCGGCGAGCGCGCGGATGCGGTCGTCGCCGAAGGTGCGGATCACGATCGCTGCGACCTGGCGCGCGAGGACGCGGGCAGTGTCCTCGATCGTCTCGCCGCGGCCGAGCTGCGTGCTCTGCGCGTCGATGATGACGGGGTGGGCGCCGAGCTCGGCGATGCCCACCTCGAAGGACAGGCGGGTGCGGGTGGAGGGCTTCTCGAAGACCACGGCCACGGCCTTGCCGGCAAGCGGCTTGGGCCCGTCGTACCTGGAGCGCTTCAGCGCGGCTGCCAGGTCGAGGACCTCCGCCTGCTCCGCAGGGGTCAGGTCGTCGTCGGCGAGGAAGTGCCGGACCAT
>JAODNF010000418.1 GCA_025464915.1 Frankiales bacterium
CGGCGGACTCCCCGGAGCGCTCCCCGGGCGAGGGGCCTCCGGGCGGCCCGGCCAGCCGGTCGCGGCGGGACGGTCCGGGCTCGTGGGGGCAGTGGGCTGCGGACGCGTCGGCTCGCCCGTCCCGGCGGGCCGGGAACCGTCCTGACGGTCCTCCGACTCGGCCTCGGGCCGGGACGGCTCGACGGGTCCGGTCATGTCTCCGCGGTCCCATCAGGATCCTCGGCGTCGGTGGGAGCCTGCCCGTCGACACGCTCCGCCTCCTCGCCGTCGCCGTCCGCGGTGACCTCCGCGCCCTCGGCGTCCAGGACCTCCGCGTCGAGGTCGTCCTCGCCCTCGGGGTCGGGCTCGTTGCGCGCCAGACCGATGACCGCGTCGTCCGCGTCGAGGTTGACGAACTTCACGCCCATCGTGTCGCGGCCCTTGGCATCGACCTCCGCGACCCGGCTGCGGGTGACGCTGCCCGACTGGCGGATGCACAGCACCTCGTCGTCGTCGCCCACGATGAGGGCTCCGACCAGGCTCCCGCGCTCGTCGGTGAGCTTGGCGGCCTTGATCCCGATGCCGGCGCGCGACTGGACGCGGTACTCCTCGACCCGGGTGCGCTTGCCGATGCCGCGGTCGGTGACGGTGAAGACGTAGCGCGTCTCGTCAGCCGCGCGGATGACGTCCATGCTGAGCAGCTCGTCGCCCTCGCGGAACGCCATGCCACGCACGCCGGCCGTGTCGCGGCCCATCGGCCGGAGCTGGCTGTCGTCGGCGTCGAAGCGGATCGACATGCCCTTGCGGCTGACGAGCAGCAGGTCGTCGTCGGGGCCGCACAGCGAGGCGCCGATGAGCTCGTCGGCCTCCTCGAGGTTGATCGCGATGAGGCCGCCGCTGCGCGGGCTGTCGTACCTCGAGAGCTCGGTCTTCTTCACCTTGCCGTTGCGGGTCGCGAGCACCAGGTACGGCGAGACGCCGTAGTCCTGGATGTCGATGACCTGGGCGATCTTCTCGTCCGGCTGGAACGCCAGGATGTTCGCGACGTGCTGGCCGCGGGCGTCGCGGTTGGCCTCGGGCAGCTCGTGCGCCTTGCAGCGGTAGACCCGGCCGAGGTTCGTCAGGAACAGCAGCCAGTCGTGCGTGCTCGTGGTGAAGAAGTGCGCGACGACGTCGTCCTGCTTGAGGGCCGCGCCCTTGACGCCCTTCCCGCCGCGCCGCTGGCTGCGGTAGAGGTCGGTCTTGGTGCGCTTGGCGTACCCAGTTGTCGTCACTGTGACGACAACATCCTCCTGCGGGATGAAGTCCTCGGCGGACAGGTCGCCCTCGTACGGCCGGATCTCGGTCCGTCGCTCGTCGCCGTACTTCTCCACGACGTCGTTGAGCTCCTCGCTGACGATCCGGCGCTGGCGGGCGCCGTCGTTGAGGATGGCGGTGAGGTCGGCGATCTCGGCCTCGCGCTCCCCGAGCTCGTCGAGGATGCGCTGCCGCTCCAGGGCGGCCAGCCGGCTCAGCTGCATGTCGAGGATGGCCACTGCCTGGATCTCGTCGATGTCCAGCAGCGACATCAGGCCCTCGCGCGCCGCGTCGGCGCTCGGGGCGCTGCGGATGAGCGCGATGACGGCGTCGAGCTGGTCGAGCGCCTTGCCGAGCGCACGCAGGATGTGCGCCCGCTCCTCGGCCTTGCGCAGCCGGAACCGGGTGCGCCGGACGATGACCTCGACCTGGTGGTCGACGTAGTGCAGCACGAACTCGTGCAGCTTGAGGGTGCGCGGGACGCCGTCGACCAGCGCGAGCATGTTGGCGCCGAACGAGTCCTGCAGCTGGCTGTGCTTGTAGAGGTTGTTGAGCACGACCTTCGGGATCGCGTCACGGCGCAGCTCGATGACCAGGCGGGTGCTGGTCGTCGACTCGTCGATGACGTTGGAGATGCCCTTGACCTTGCCGTCGTCGGCGAGCTCGGCGATGCGGCGCGCGAGCATGTCGCGGTTCACCTGGTAGGGCAGCTCGGTGCAGACGAGCTGGGTACGGCCGTCGTGCTCCTCGACCGTGACGACCGCGCGCATCCGGATCGACCCGCGCCCGGTGCGCTGAGCGTCCTCGATGCCCTCGCGGCCCATGATGAGAGCGCCGGTCGGGAAGTCCGGGCCCTGCACCCGCGCCATGCAGGCGTCGAGCGTCTCCTCGTTCGTGGCGTCCGGGTTCTCCAGCACCCACTGGACCGCGCTCGCGACCTCGCGCAGGTTGTGCGGCGGGATGTTCGTCGCCATGCCGACGGCGATGCCGGCGGCGCCGTTGACGAGCAGGTTCGGGTAGCGGCTCGGCAGGACCGACGGCTCCTCGGAGCGGCCGTCGTAGTTCGCGCTGAAGTCGACCGTCTCCTGGTCGATGTCGCGCAGCAGCTCCATGGCCAGCGGCGCGAGCTTGCACTCGGTGTAGCGGGCTGCCGCCGGGGGGTCGTCGCCCGGGCTGCCGAAGTTGCCGTTGGGGTCGACCAGCGGGTAGCGCAGCGACCAGGGCTGCGCGAGGCGCACGAGGGCGTCGTAGATGGCGGAGTCGCCGTGCGGGTGGTAGTTGCCCATGACGTCGCCGACGACCCGGGCGCACTTGAAGTAACCGCGGTCCGGGCGGTACCCGCCGTCGTACATCGCGTAGAGGACGCGCCGGTGGACCGGCTTGAGGCCGTCCCGGACATCGGGCAGCGCGCGCTGCACGATGACGGACATCGCGTAGTCGAGGAAGGACCGCTGCATCTCGACTTCGATGCCGACCGCCTCGATGCGGTCGCCGGGCGGCGGTGGAGGCAGGACCTCGGTCACTGACGGCCTTTCTTCTGTCGTTCCCCTTCCGGCCGTTCCACGTGGAACAGCCTGACGGGAACTACGCGGGTCTCATCCGTTCCACGTGGAACTAGATGTCGAGGAAGCGGACGTCCTTGGCGTTGCGGGTGATGAAGGACCGGCGGGACTCGACGTCCTCCCCCATCAGGATGCTGAAGAGCTCGTCGGCACGGGCGGCGTCGTCCACGGTCACCTGGAGCAGCACGCGCTTCTCGCGGTCCATCGTGGTGTCCTTCAGCTCGACCGCGTTCATCTCACCGAGGCCCGTGAAGCGCTGGATCGCCTCACCGGTCTTGGGGAGCTTCTTGCCGGCGGCGGTGCCGGCCGAGACCAGCCCATCGCGCTCGGCGTCGCTGTAGGCGTACTGCACCTCTCCACCGTTCCACTTGATCTTGTACAGCGGCGGCTGCGCGAGGTAGACGTGCCCGGCCTCGACGAGCGGGCGCATGAAGCGGAACAGCAGCGTGAGCAGCAGCGTGCGGATGTGCTGGCCGTCGACGTCGGCGTCGGCCATCAGCACGACCTTGTGGTAGCGCAGCTTCTCGAGGTCGAAGTCGTCGTGCACGCCGGTGCCGAGAGCGGTGATCATCGCCTGGACCTCGGTGTTCTGCAGGACCTTGTCGATGCGGGCCTTCTCGACGTTCAGGATCTTGCCGCGGATCGGCAAGATGGCCTGGAACTTCGGGTTGCGGCCCTGCTTGGCCGAGCCGCCGGCGGAGTCGCCCTCGACGACGAAGACCTCCGACAGCGCGGGGTCGCGGCTCTGGCAGTCGGCCAGCTTACCCGGCATGCCGCTGGAGCCCATCAGGCCCTTGCGCCGGGTGAGGTCGCGGGCCTGGCGCGCGGCGATGCGGGCGCGGGCGGCCTGGTTGGCCTTGGTGACGACGTCCTTGCCGTCGGTGGGGTTGGCGTCGAGCCAGTCGCGCAGCCGCTCCCCGACCGCCTTCTGCACGAAGCCCTTCGCCTCGGAGTTGCCGAGCTTGGTCTTGGTCTGGCCCTCGAACTGCGGGTCGCTGATCTTCAGCGAGATGATGGCGGTGAGGCCCTCGCGGATGTCGCTGCCCTCGAGGTTGGCGTCCTTCTCCTTGAGGTGGCCCTTGGCCCGCGCCCAGTCGTTGACGACGCGGGTGAGCGCGGTGCGGAAGCCCTCCTCGTGGGTGCCGCCCTCGTGCGTGTTGATCGTGTTGGCGAAGGTGTAGACCGACTCCGCGTAGGCGTCGGTCCACTGCATCGCCACCTCGAGCGACATCTGCTGACCCGGTGCGTCGGGTGCGGTTTCGTCCTCGAAGGCGATGATCGTGGAGTGAACAGGAGTTCGGCTCACCCCCAGGTGGCGAACGAAGTCGGCCAAACCGTCGGGATAGTGGAATACGACCTCGGCGACCTCCCCGTCCTCGGTCAGGTCGACCCGCTCGTCCCGCAGCGTGATCGACAGGCCCTTGTTGAGGAAGGCCATCTCCTGCAACCGGCGCTGGATCGTCTCGCGGGTGTAGGTGGTGGTCTCGGTGAAGATCGTCGGGTCGGCCCAGAAGGTCACCGTGGTGCCGGTGCGGTCGGTCGTTCCCGTGGTCGTGAGGGGCCCGGCCACGGCCGCGGTGAAGGTCTGCTCGTGGATCTGGCCCTCGCGGTGCACCTCCACCACGAGCTTGGTGGACAGCGCGTTGACCACCGCCGAGCCGACACCGTGCAGGCCGCCGGACACGGCGTAGGCCTGCGAGTCGAACTTCCCGCCGGCGTGCAGCGTGGTGAAGACGACCTGGACGGCAGGCACGCCCTCCTTCGGGTGCATCCCCACCGGGATGCCGCGGCCGTTGTCGTCGACCCGGACACCGCCGTCGGCCTGCAGCGTCACGGTGATCGTGTCGCAGTAGCCGGCCATCGCCTCGTCGACCGCGTTGTCGACGATCTCCTGCACCAGGTGGTGCAGACCGCGCTCGCCGGTGGAGCCGATGTACATGCCGGGCCGCTTCCGGACCGCCTCGAGCCCCTCGAGGACGGTGATCGAGGAGGCGCCGTACTCAGCACCACCGTTCTCCGGTGCGTCCGTCATCCGTGCTCCGATCAAGCAGGCGGCCGGTCCTGAGGACCGGCCTGTTCCGGCGAGTGTACCTGTTTCCGCCGACGGAAGGGCCCCTAGGAGGCCCTGTGGACGGGCGTGCCGCGCTGAACCCCCCTCATCAGTGTCCCCCCACGTGAGCGGGGTCCCCCGCCGCCTTTCTAGCCGTAGGTGTCCCGAGGACCGCGACCCTGCACCCGCAGCTTGCCCCTGCGCCAGTCCGGCTGGGACGGCCCGCGCACCGTGACCTTCGTCGCGATGCTCGGCCCGGCGTGGTCCTGCACCCGCTTCAGCAGCGTCTTCGTCAGCAGCCGGAGCTGGGTCGCCCACGCCGTCGACTCCGCGATCAGCACCAGCTCCCCGTCCTCCAGCGACACCGGCCGGCAGTGGTCGGCGATCTCCGCGCCGACGACCTTCTCCCAGTTCGCGAGGACGTCGGCCCTGGTGGTGGTGTCCTCCCAGCCCTTCTCCGCGACCAGCCGCGTGATGGCCTGCCCGAAGCGCATCGGCTCGAGCGAGTCACCGACGACCCTCGGCCTGCCCCGCGACGAGCCGGTGCGTCGAGGGCTGGTGCCTCGCGCCTTGCTCGCCGCCTTCGCCTCGGCCAGTGCCTTGCGCACCAGGTCCGGCCCCTTCAGCTCGTCGCCGGGCTGCGCATCATCGGACACGGGTCACCGCCCCGTCGTGCACGTCCCACCGGCCGCCGGCGAGCTGCTCCGGGACGTCGTCGGGCACCGCGGCGGTGACGAGGACCTGAGCGGCGTCCTGCACGAGGGTGGCCAGTCGCTCGCGACGGCCGGTGTCGAGCTCGGCGAACACGTCGTCCAGCACGAGCACCGGCTCGCCGTCCAGCTTGAGCAGCTCGTACGACGCGAGCCGCAGCGCCAGTGCCACCGACCAGGACTCCCCGTGCGACGCGTATCCCTTCACAGGAAGGGATCCCAGGCTCAGCACCAGGTCGTCGCGGTGGGGTCCGACGAGCGAGACGCCGCGCTCCACCTCCTGCGGCCGGACCCGGGCGAGCTCCGACAGCAGCACCGCGGAGAGCACCTCGCGGTCCCGGCTCTCCGGGAGCGCCTCCCCCAGCGAGGACTTGTAGGTCAGCGCCAGCTCGCAGTTGTTGTTGGAGGTCGGCCCCTTGCTCACCTCGCGGTAGGCGACATCGGCCAGCGGCAGCAGGTCCTCGACGAGGGCGAGTCGCGCGGCCAGCAGCTCCGAGCCGGACTGGGCCAGGTGGGCGTCCCACACGTCCAGCGTCCGCATGTCCCCGCCCCCGGAGCGACGGGCGAGGAAAGCCGTCTTCAGCAGGGCGTTGCGCTGCTTCAGCACCCGGTCGTAGTCCGACCGCACACCGGCGAGACGGGGCGCGCGCGCGACCAGCAGGTCGTCGAGGAACTTCCGGCGCTCGGAAGGGTCGCCGCGCACGAGGCTCAGGTCCTCGGGCGCGAAGAGCACAGTCCGAAGCACTCCCAGCACTTCTCGGGCTCGCGGCACCGGTCCGCGGTTGATGCGCGCGCGGTTCGCCTTGCCCGGGTTGATCTCCAGCTCGACCAGTGCGGTCCGGTCGTCCCTCTC
>JAODNF010000426.1 GCA_025464915.1 Frankiales bacterium
TCTGACGGAACAGCAGGTTGTCGTCCGTCAGGGACGTGACGGGCCCGTCGTTGTTGAGGAACGTCCCGCCGATCCCGTTGCCGCTGATGCCGTTGTGGTCCGTCTTGTCGCCGTGGTCGACGGCCCCCCGGGTGTCGACGTTCTTGAACGTCCAGCGGTAGGTGATGTCGGGCTTGGCGTCACCGTTGTTGTCGATGTTGATGTCATAGGCGGCATCCGTGGCCCAGGAGTAGAAGTTCGGGCCACCGGACGGGTCCTGGAACGGCGACCAGTTCGCGATGAGAGTCGCGGTCGAGGCGTCGTCGGGGCTGACGAACGCGTAGAGGTCGGTGTTGTCGATGGCAGGGTCACTGGCCACGTAGGGCGCCTCGCGGTGGCTCGATGCCGACGAGACGCCGGGACCGAGCAGCGAGACCCCGGCCGTGGCGGTCGCCACGACGGAGAGAGCGGCCAGGGCGCGTCGTCGCGCTCTGGACCGGCGGGGATGGGACATGGGTCTCCTTGCATTAGCCCCCGGTCGTGACCGGGGCGGGGACAGGGATGGAGCGCGGGCCCTGACACGGACCCGCACAGCCGGTTCGTCTCGCAACCCTCGCCGGTTCGTTACAAACCGAAGAAGCCTCACCGCCGAAGGCTTTGTGTGACCTCTGGCCGGATGACTCGCGCACTCGTCGTCACCGGCGTCGCCGCTGTCCTGCTGGCGCCCGCGGTGCCCGCATCGGCTCACCCGCTCGGGAACGCGACGGTCAACCACTACGACGGTCTGCGCGTCTCCTCGACGGAACTCGTCGACAACGCGGTGGAGGACATCGCCGAGATCCCCACGTACCAGCGCAAACCACGCATCGACACGGACGGCGACGGCCGGCTGTCCGAGGCGGAGCGCACCGCGTACGCCTCCTCGCAGTGCGCCGCCATGGCGCGCTCGGTGGGCGCGGTCGAGGGTGGCAAGCCCGTGCGGCTGGCCGTGACGGACGCGAGCTACACCGAGCGCGCCGGACAGGTCTCGCTCACGACCGGCCGGCTCGCGTGCCGGCTGCGTGGTGACCTGACGGTGGTCTCCCCCACGCAGCTCGCCTTCAAGAACCTCTGGGACGACGACGGCATCGGCTGGCACGAGATCACGGCCGTCGGCACGGACGTGTCCCTGCAGGACTCGCCCTTCCCCGCGCAGAGCATCAGCGACGAGCTGCGCAGGTACCCGGGCGATCTGCTGAGCTCGCCGCTCAACGTCCGCAGCGGCACCGTCCAGCTGGCCCCCGGGCCGGGCTCGTCGACCTACCAGATCGCCAAGAAGCTGCCTGTCGCCGGCCCGGCCGTTCGCGCCCTGAACTCCCTCGCGACGACCTTCAACGAGGTCGTGGGCCGCAAGCACCTCACGGTCGGCGTCGGGCTGCTCGCGCTCCTGCTGTCGATGCTGCTCGGGGCCGGGCACGCGTTCCTGCCCGGTCACGGCAAGACGATCATGGCGGCCTACCTCGTCGGCCGCCGCGGCCGGCTGCGTGATGTCGTCACCGTCGGCGCGACGGTGACCTTCACGCACACCGCCGGCGTGCTCGTCCTCGGGCTGCTGATCTCCACCACCGCGGCCTTCGCGCCGACCGCCGCTGAGCAGCTGCTCGGCATCGGGTCCGGCGCCATCGTCGCCCTCGTCGGCGCGGGCCTGCTCGTCTCGGCCCTGCGCAACCGGCACCGGCCGCGCCTGGTCGCCGCCGTCGCCCCCGCCGAGGTCGCGGTCCTCGTGGGAGCCGGCGCGCCCGTGCACGAGCACCACGACCACGAGCAGCACGACCACGAGCACGGGCACGACCACCCGCACGACCACGAGCACCACGAGCACCACGAGCACGGGCACGACCACCCGCACGACGACGGGCACAAGCACGGCTGGTTCAGCCGCCGGCACAGCCACGACCCGGAGGCCGCCTTCTCCCGCGGGGGGCTCGTGGGACTCGGCATCGCCGGCGGCCTGGTGCCCAGCCCGTCCGCCCTGCTCGTGCTGCTCGCCGCCTCAGCACTCGGCCGCACCGTGTTCGGCGTCGTGCTCGTCCTCGGCTACGGCATCGGCATGGCGCTCGCGCTGTGCGCCGCCGGTCTGCTCCTCGTTCGCCTGCGGGGGCGCCTCGAGCGGCTCACCAGCAGCACCCGGCTGGCCCGTGCGGACCGGCTGCTCGGGGCGCTGCCGGTGCTCACCGCCCTGCTGGTGCTCGCCGTCGGTGTCGGCCTCGCGCTGCGCGCGGCCGGAGGCACGGTCTAGCCGTGCGACGCACCACGCAGCTCCTGGTCAGCGGCTCGCTCGTGGCGAGCATCGCCGTCGGGCTGTTCGCCGCGGGCTCCCTCGGCGGCTCTCCCTCAGGTGCCCGGGACAACGGACCGAACCCGGCTGCGGCCGGCCGGCCCACCACACTGGCGGGCTCGATCACCGCAGCCCAGCGGCAGCTCAAGGCAACCCCGATGGACGCCCGGCTCTGGGCCTCGCTCGCCATCGCCTACGTCTCGCAGGCCAAGGCCACCGTCGACCCGAGCTACTACCCGAAGGCCGAGGGCGCGGTCGCGAAGTCGCTCGCGCTGGACACGACCACGAACGACGCGGGCTACGCCGCCCTCGCCGCCCTCAAGAACGCCGAGCACGAGTTCCCGGCGGCACTCGCCGCAGCCCGCAAGGGCCTCGGCATCAACGCCTACAGCAGCACGCTCTACGGCGCGCTCGGAGACGCCTACACCCAGCTCGGGCGCTACACCGACGCCGCGAGGGCCATCGACCGGATGAACACGCTGCTGCCTGGCGTACCCGCCTTCACGCGGGCCTCCTACGTCTTCGAGCTGCGCGGAGACGTGACCCGGTCCCGCGCGGCGCTCGAGCGAGCCCTGCAGGACGCGACCAACCCGGGCGACACCGCCTTCGCACGGACCTACCTCGGTGAGCTGGCCCTGAACTACGGCGGCGACGCGAAGGGCGCCCTCGCGCAGTTCCAGGCTGGGATGCGGGCCGCTCCCACCGACTACGGCCTGCGGGCCGGTGAGTGCAAGGCGCTGGCCGCGCTCGGCAGAACGAAGCCCGCACTGGCCTGCTACTCGGCGCTGGTGAGCGCCGTGCCGCAGCCGCAGTACGTCCTGGAGTACGCCGAGCTCCTGCAGTCCCAGCACGACCCCGCCGCGACGCGCCAGCTGGCGCTCTTCCGCACGCTGGAGGACCTCTTCCGCGCCAACCACGTCGTGCTCGACACCGAGCCGACGCTGTTCGAGGCGGACCACGGCTCGCCTGCCAAGGCGCTCGCGTATGCCGTCGCCGGGTGGAAGAGCCGGCCGTTCCTCGAGATGGCCGACGCCTACGCGTGGGCGCTCTACGCCAACCACAGGTACGCCGAGGCGCTGATCTGGTCCGACAAGGCGCTCGCCACCGGCTGGACCAACGCGCTGTTCCACTTCCACCGCGGGATGATCGAGGCTGCCCTGCAGAAGCGGGCAGCTGCTCGCTCAGACCTGACGCGAGCTCTCGCGCTCAACCCGCGCTTCAACCCGCTGCAGGCCCCAGCTGCGCGGACCGCGCTCGCGCAGCTCGCGTCGTGAGGTAGTCCCGCTCCCGGACGCTCGCCGTCATCGACGCCGCGGTCGCGTAGGCCTCCCTGGCGGCCTGCAGGTCGCCGGCCTCATCGAGCAGGTGCGCACGCACGGCGTGCAGGCGATGCGTGTCCAGGGCAAGCCCTTCGAGCAGCTTCAGGCCGACCAGCGGCCCCTCCACCTTCGCGACCGCGACGGCGCGGTTGAGGGTCACGACCGGGTTGCCGGTCATCCGCTCGAGCAGGCCGTAGAGGGTGGCGATCTCGGCCCACTGCGTGCCGTCATCGGACGGGGCCTGGTCGTGCAGGCCCGCGATGGACGCGAGCAGCTGGTACTCACCGACCTGCCGTCGCTTCAGGGCCGCAGTGAGCAGGACCATGCCCTCGCTGATGCGGCTGCGGTCCCAGCGGATCCGGTCCTGCTCGGCCAGCGGCACCAGCGCGCCCGTGGCGTCGGTGCGCGCGGCACGACGGGCGTCGGTCAGGAGCATCAGGGCGAGCAGCCCGGCGACCTCGGCGTCGTCGGGCAGCTGCGCGTGCAGCAGCCGGGCGAGCCGGATCGCCTCGCCGCTCAGGTCGACCCGCGCGAGGTCGGGACCGCTGCTGGCGGCGTACCCCTCGTTGAACAGCAGGTAGAGCACCTCCAGCACCGACCGCAGCCGGGTCCTCGTGTCGTCGGGAAGAGCGAAGCGCTCGCCCTTCAGCCTGGCCTTCGCCCGGCTGATGCGCTGGGCCATCGTCGCCTCGGGCACCAGGTAGGCGGCGGCGATCTGCCTGGTCGTGAGACCCGCGACCGCGCGCAAGGTCAAAGGGATGGCGAGGGTCGGTGACAGCGCGTCGTGGCAGCACAGGAACAGCAGTACGAGCGAGTCGTCGTCGTCGGGGACGTCGCTCGGTGCCTCGAGCACGGCGACCGTGTCCTCCCGCTTCCGCCTCGCGTTGTTGCTCCGCAGCTCGTCGATCAGCCGCCGGCTCGCGACCGTGACGAGCCAGCCCAGCGGGTTGGTCGGCGGGTCCTTGGGCCACTGTTGCGACGCCGCGAGCATCGCCTCCTGCAGTGCGTCCTCGGCGTCCGCGAAGTCGCCGTGCCGACGGACCACCGCGCCGAGCGCCCGCGGCGCGAGCTCGCGCAGCAGGCCCTCGACGTCGGGGGTGCTCACACCTCCGGCTCGGGGGCGCCCATGACCTGGCGCACCTCGATCTGCTGCTGGATGGCCACCCCACCGGGACCGGGGGCCGCCGAGGAGCGGGCGGCGATCTCGAGCGCCCGATCGAGGCTGTCGACGTCGATCAACCGGTAGCCGGCCAGCAGCTCCTTGGACTCCGGGTAGGGGCCGTCGATGACGCGCGGCGGGTTCGTACCGTCACTGATCACGACCTTCGCCTGGTCCGGGCCCGCCAGGCCCTGCGCGTCGACCAGCTCGCCGCGCTCGAGCAGCTCGGCGTTGAGGGTGTGCTGGAAGTCGATGTGGGCCTTCACGTCAGCCGGGTCCCACTCGTACATGGGCTTGCACCCTGGGAGCTCGACGCCGCCGTACGCCTGCATCAGCATGAATCGCATGTGCTCATCCTTACCTCTGGTGAGCCGGAGTGGCTGCACTCACCCTGGGTCGGAGCCGGGTCGCCGTTCTCGACACGTCGCGTCAGACGAGCTTGACGTTGCTCGCTGGCTCGGGGGTGGACGCCAGCTCCTCACGAGGCGCGGGCACCGATCGCCTCGGCGGCCGCTCGCCGTGGAGGAACCGCAGGAGGAGGCCGAGCACCGGCACCCCGGCGAGCGCCGCCCACGGCGACAGCGCGGTCGACAGGGCGGTCGCGACGAGGACGAGGCCGCCGGTGACCAGCTGCCAGGACCGTTGCGGGCGGGCGATGTCGAGCACCGCGCAGCCGGCACC